>CAZUXX010000713.1:1006-2256 GCA_964624215.1 uncultured Planctomycetaceae bacterium | reverse complement strand
TTGAAACCTCTCAGGATCAGTTCCAGCCACGGTTGCCGGATCCCCAGCGCAATCCGCTGGTGATCAATTTCTGTTTCAACGGCTGTGAGCGTGTCTGCGTCGTTCGCACACGCCCCGGACAAGGCCTCGAACGCATCGGTCCGAACGGCTTCCGGAAGACGCGCCGATAGCGCCGTGACCTGCTCGGTGCGCAATCGGCGCGGGCCCTGGATCAGGGTGCCGATCGGTTTGTTCGAGCGTCCGGTGCGAAACACGTCATCCACATCAATCGGGGGGAACGAACAGGTTGCGAGGCAACTGAGGCGATGGCGATACCGCTCACACGGATAACGAAGATCATCACCGGGATTATCTGCCACTGTCTGGATGGTCCAGACTGCGACGAGAAACCCGGCGTGACGGCGTGTGTAATTGAGCGCGGCCCCGCTGGTCACCAGCCAGACGCGGTCTCCGGCCTCGGCACGCTGCAGGATCCCCGAGCTGGAGTGCCAGTGGACACTGCGTGAGGCCTCGGACGGCCACTGCCCTTGCGGGTTGAAATCGCGCCAGTAGACCAGAAAGTTGTTCAAGTACAGGTGAGTCAGTCGGTGTGGACGCCGGACAAACGCGCACAGACACTGGCGGGATCAGTTGGCGCCCTGACAGGCAGCGACCATGGTGCGAGTGAAGTCGCCGATCGACCGCAAAACATCCTCGGCCGGGGCCCCGTCGGAAAGCCGCTCGATGTGCCGTACCAGGGCAGAACCGACGATCACGCCATCCGCAAGTTCACGCAGAGGATCGACATGCTCAGGACGGCTGATGCCGAACCCGACGACCAGCGGAAGGTCTGTTTCCTCCCGCAGCCACTTCAGTTGATCCAGCAGGTCACCGGCCACCTTCTCACGTTCTCCCGTCGTCCCCGCGACGGCGATACAGTACACGAATCCGCTGCACGAGCGGAGGATTGATTTCACCCGGGCACGGGGTGTCGTGGGAGCGATCAGCTGGATCAGGTCGAGCCCCCGGCTACGAACCAGTTCAAACAGGTCCGAGGCTTCGTCGCCGGGAAGATCCGGCACGATCAGCCCCGAGACTCCGGCCTGTCTGGCCTGATCGAGGAACCATTCAGGTCCGCGACGGAAGATCAGCGCGAAGGAAACCATTGCCACCAGAGGTGCAGCGTCGTTCCCCGCTTCGCGGTTTGCCTCTCCCAGTGCCTGAAACACCTGCGAGACCGTGACATTGCGGCTGAGCGCCCGCGTGTACGA
>CAZUXX010000713.1:0-996 GCA_964624215.1 uncultured Planctomycetaceae bacterium | reverse complement strand
CGCTGTAGGGGTACCCGAGTTCGATCAGGTCGGCCCCACTTTCCCGGAGCGTCTGGATGACACGTTTCGTCGCTTCCAGATCGGGATCCCCTGCTGTGATGAAGGGCATGAACGCCAGTCGCCCCTGGGAACGAACGGCGGAAAGTGCTTCAGAAATCGGGGTCGACATCGAAATGCGTTGTCAAAGGGAGAAGTCGGGCGCGTTTGGTGAATCAGACCCCTCTCATTCGGGGTCGGGCATCTTAATGACATTTCCGGCCCGTCTCAAAACCGCCGTCACAACCGCTGCCGGTGACTTCGATCCCAGCAGACAAATGCAGGTTGGGGCGACCCGATCGGGGGTGGATCACTATGATTCTCGCGACGAAACCAGATGCGAACAGGGTTGCCCGGACGATGCCCCGCGATTACTCGACTGAAAGTCTCTGCCACGATCCGATTCACGGATACATCCCCTTCATCTCCAGCCACGGGCTTCCCGCGGGTGAGGTTTCCGAGCAGGAGATCATCGACCATCCGTGGGTTCAGCGGATGCGGCACATCCACCAGCTCCAGACAGCATGGTGGGTTTTCCCCTCGGCGGAGCACATGCGATTCCAGCATGTGATGGGGGTGATGCATCTCGCCTCCCGCGCCATCAGCCAGTGGTACGACTCGCTCGCCGAATCGTGCAATGTGGTCCCTTCACGTGCGTACGTCGAAAGCCTCGTCCGGCTGGCGGGGCTGTTGCACGATGTCGGACACGGCCCCTTCGGGCACTTTTTCGACGACCATTTCCTCGAGCCGTTTGGTATTACCCACGAAGACATCGGTGCCGTGATCATCGAGCGGGAACTGGGGGATCTGATTCGCGGGGTTCGCAGAAACCCCAACGGGAAGCTCCAGCCGCTGGAGCAGCTTGATCCGCGGCAGGTGGCGTGGATTATCCGCCGGCCCAAAGGGGGGGCGGATGACGAAGGGCACCCCGACTGGCTGCGCAAACTGAGGAGCCTGTTC
>CAZUXX010000712.1:0-2257 GCA_964624215.1 uncultured Planctomycetaceae bacterium | reverse complement strand
CAGAACTTTCCCGATCAGCAGGCGGTCTCCGCCGTGAACGCCGTCGAGGCACTGACTGATGGACTTTCCCGCAAGATCTGGCAGAAGATCGTGATTCTGCACAATCAGAGCGGGGCCGCCGACAGGCCGGCGTTCACCCCACCTTCCGCGGCCGGCGGCCTGGCGGAGTGACTCCCCCACCTACGCACACCTTTCCACGGATCGGAATCGATGACTGCTCCCCACTCGTGGTCGACCTGGTTCTATGTGACGGGACTGTGCACGGCACTGGTGATTGGCGCCGGCTGCGGTTCCCGGCAGGAAGACGCCGCGACCGCCGCCACGTCACCGGAACCCACACTGCCTGCAGAGGTGGAACCAAAAGTTCCTTCGCAACCGGAACCCCGCGAGCTTCGCACAGTTGAAGCAGAACCGATGCAGGAATCGGAAGGTCCGGCGTCCCCGCCGACGCCTGCCGACGAGGCGTTCGCGGTCCTTACCCGCGAAGGGGTCTCCGCCGAGGAGTGGGAAGCAGCCTATCGTACGCTGGGGGAACTCGGCCCCGAGGCGGCTCCGGTTCTTCGGAAGGGTCTGAAATCGCCCGCCGCCCATACCCGTGAATGGTCCGCGTCGCTGATTGCCACGAATCCCGGGACGGCCGAACTTCTGGCGTCTGAACTGAGGCAGGCGCTCGAAGACGAGAGCGGGTTCGTCCGTGCGAACGCCGCCGCCGCACTGGTGCTCGTGCCCGGACAGGAACAGGCGATTGTTCCGGTCTTCATCGAACTGGTGCAGTCTCCCGATGTCGACCTGCGTCGACTTGCCGCGATGAATCTTGCTTCGCTTGACGTCGATGCAGCATCTCATCTCGATGCCCTGATCGTCGCATTGGACGATCAGGATCCCGAAACCCGACGGATCCTTGTCGAACTGATCGGCCGTATGGGCCCCGCTGCCAGGGCTGCCGTCCCGCGCCTGCGACAGATCAGCGGCGAATCGACCGATGCACCGCTGCAATCGGCCATTCAGCAGGCGGTCGCCGAGATCGAAGCGACGCCGGAGCAGTAACGCTGCCTTTCAAACCGCGGGAATTCGTCGACTGACTTGCAGAGAACGTCCGCCCCCTGACCGACCCATAAACGACTGCTTGTCCCGGCAAGTCTGGCGGCACCAGAACTTCGCCGCGGTCCTTTGTTCAGGCCCCTGTGGTCCGTACGATGGGCAAACAGTCGGGCACAGACACAGACGCTGTTGGTTGGGGGCAGATGGCAAGTTCGCAGTACGAGTTCGATGTCGTGGTTGTCGGGGCCGGTCATGCCGGCATCGAGGCGGCACTGGTAGCAGCGAGGATGGGTGCCAGAACCGCCCTGTTGACGATGAACTGCGACACCGTCGGGCAACTGAGTTGTAATCCGGCCATCGGCGGCGTTGCGAAGGGACAGATCGTTCGCGAGATCGATGCCCTTGGCGGAGAGATGGGTCGCTGCATCGACGAGACCGGGCTCCAGTTCCGCATGCTCAACCGCAGCAAGGGTGCGGCCATGCACTCCCCGCGGGCCCAGGCCGACAAGAAGGCCTACCAGTTCCGGATGAAGCAGGTCATCGAGTCTCAGCCAAACCTGTCGCTGAAGCAGGAAATGGTCGAAGGGCTCCTTACGAAACGCCTCCGGCCGGGAACTAACGAGCCGCCAGCGAGTCTCTCCGGTGGCGAGGGCGACAACAGAGCTGCCTCCCCAGCGGAGCTCAAGGTCGTCGGCGTCCAGGTCCGGGGCGACGCTGTCTACCGGGCATCTGCCGTCATCGTGACGACCGGGACCTTTCTCCAGTCGATCATGCACACCGGCGAGGCGAAAACGCCCGGCGGTCGTGCGGGAGAAGGCACCACCGCCGGACTCTCGACCAGCTTCAGTCAGCTGGGAATCGAACTGGCACGATTCAAGACGGGCACGCCTGCGCGGGTGAACGGCCGCACGCTTGACTACTCCGTCCTGGACGAGCAGCCCGGCGACGCGAATCCGCAGCCCTTCTCCTTCCTGACGGAACAGGTCACTCAGCCCCAGCTCTCGTGCTGGCTGACCGAGACCAACAGTGACGTCCACGAGGCGATCCGCGCCAATCTGCATCGGGCCCCGATGTACAGTGGACAGATCAATTCCACCGGACCGCGCTACTGCCCCTCGATCGAAGACTAGGTCGTCCGGTTCGCGGATAAATCGTCGCACCTGATCTTTCTGGAGCCCGAGGGTTACAACACGTCCGAGATGTACTGCAACGGCAT
>CAZUXX010000711.1:0-2258 GCA_964624215.1 uncultured Planctomycetaceae bacterium | reverse complement strand
GCGCGGGGCCCCGCCGACTTCCTGGAGCGGCCGGCGGACTGGCCCGCGACCCGCTACGAGGACAAGGCGATCCGCGGCCGCCCGGCGTTCCTGCGCTTCGTGCGGGTGTGACCGGCGCCGGGATTGGCACGATTCTGGACCTCAGCGTTCAGGATAACGGACCGATCGGCAGCGGTATTACCGGGTTCATCGCCCGTCGCGAAGACGCCACGCTGGGCAACAACGGTGCTGCACTGAGCGTCCGCTGGGATGGTGAGATCCGGCAGGCCGTGATCGAGAACAACAGCTTCCAGTTGCTTGGTGGAGACGGTCAGACCGGAATCGTGGTGGTCAACGGATCGACCACCGACACTTCGAGCGTGTTCGTCAACGCCAACACGATCGTGACGAACGCAGCCGATAATGCGATTGGCGGTTTCTTCGAGTTCGCCGGCCGCGCAGACCTGGCTGTGACCGAGCATCGGCTGTTCGACAACAACAACAACCTGCTGCCAGGGCTCCAGATGAACGGCGAAGCGAGCCAGGGCTTCAGCATCTCGATGGGAAGTGGAGCCAGCAACCTGCTGCTCGAGAACAACTTCCTCGAATTCAATGCGGATGACGGCATCGGCTTCAACTTCCCGTTCACCAACGGGACGCCGACGTTCGTCATCAACAACAACATTGTCAATCACAACACGAACCTGTTCATCAACTTTGCACCGGGTGAACGCGGCTTCGACTTCGGGCCGATCGTCGGCACGATCAACTTCGTGGGCAGCCAGAACAACTTCGTGAACTTCGGTTTGCAGGACTTCTTCTCGGTCGACTTCCCGACCCTGCCGCCGGGATCGTTCACCGGCTCGATCCTCGTCAACGGACGTCAGGTGCCGTAGTGTGTGCCGATGCCGGTCGAAGGACCGCATCGGCAGACATGCCCCTTGCAATCTGAACCAGGAGATTGCCTCGAAAACCGGCCGCTGCTCGATAGAGTCGGCCATCGATTCTCGACTACGCTGCACAGCCGGTGCGGTTCGATCCGGAATTGAGTCTGCGGCATGACCTGGTTTATCGCTGCGAGTTTCCTGCCGGCGCTGGTGCTGTCATTTCTGCTGACGGCCCTGCTGCGGCGCCAGGCGCCGCGCTGGGGTCTGGTCGACGTTCCGGCCAGTCGCAAGATTCACGCGAGACCGATCCCGCTTGGCGGCGGGATCGCGATCTATCTGGGTTTCACAGTGCCAGTCGTCGTCGCCTGGGGACTGGCGGTGTGGGTGGTCCGTGAGCCCGGCCACTGGACCATGCTTCCCGGAGAGCTGCGGTCGCTGCTTCCAGGTCTGGCGCTGCAAGGGGGGCCGTTCTGGGTTCTGCTGGCGTCGGGAACACTGCTGGCGGCGGCGGGACTGCTGGACGATTTGCGTCCGATTCCGTGGCAGCCGCGGCTGTGCCTGCATGTTTTGATTGCTTCGGCACTGGTCGCCGGCGGGATTCAGGGGACACTGTTCGTGACGCATCCGTGGATCAGCGGGCCGATCACGGTGCTGTGGATTGTCGGGCTGATCAACGCGATGAATTTTCTCGACAACATGGATGCGCTCGCGGGCGGGACCGGGTTCATCGTCGCCATCATCTTCGCCACGCTCATGCTGTCGATGACGCCACAGCCACGGTGGCTGGTCGGCGGAGCCCTGCTCTGCCTGGCCGGTTCGCTGCTCGGGTTCCTGTGGCACAACCGTCCGCCGGCGAGAATCTTCATGGGAGATTGCGGCAGCACCTTCCTGGGAGTGACGCTGGCGTCACTGACAGTGCTGGGAACCTTTTACGACGACTCGGGGCCGGGAAAGCATGTGATCCTGGCACCGCTGTGCGTCCTGGCTGTTCCCCTGTACGACACGGCGTCGGTGATCTGGATTCGACTTCGCGAAGGGCGCAGCCCGTTCCAGCCTGACAAGAGCCACTTCTCGCACCGCCTTGTGGAAATGGGACTCTCCCGCGCGGGAGCCGTTCGCACGGTGCATCTGTGTACGCTGTCGACCGGCATCGGAGCGTTGCTGCTGTACCGCGTGAACGACTGGACCGGGGCCGCTTTGATCATGTCGCTGGTGCTCTCGATCCTCGCGATGATCGCAGTGCTCGAGTCGGCCGTCCGCCGCAACTCGAACAGGAATGCTGCGGGGTCGCAGTCTGCTGTGGCTTCTTCCGGGGATCAGGTGTGAGCGGCCGCAGGCGTTCCGCATCGATCGCCCCGGCCGAGGAACTGGCCTCGCGGCAGCACCCGTCGT
>CAZUXX010000710.1:0-2273 GCA_964624215.1 uncultured Planctomycetaceae bacterium | reverse complement strand
TTCCCGGAAGTACCTGGGCCACTCTTCTTCGCGACGGTACATCACCTGGGCGTAGTAGAAGTGCATGTAATGCCAGTGCCCGAATGACTGGGCCTGTTGCAGTCCCCCCCCTGGCCAGACATTGGCCCGGCAGTATTCGAGCATCTTCTTGACGTGCTCGTCTTCGTAATCGCCGGCGTTGTACATGGCTGCGACGGCGGCGGCGGTAATCGGCGGCCGGGCACCGCCCCCCCGGATCGAGTACTGCACTCCTCCTTCGGGAGTGGTGCAATCCTTGATGTACTGGCGTGCCCGTTCGATTGGCTCTGCGGGAACGACCAGACCGGCATTTCGACAGGCACGCAGTCCCTGCACCTGGGTGATGCA
Source organism: uncultured Planctomycetaceae bacterium (assembly GCA_964624215.1). Lineage (GTDB taxonomy): Bacteria > Planctomycetota > Planctomycetia > Planctomycetales > Planctomycetaceae > CAZUXX01. The sequence goes on along the minus strand of CAZUXX010000710.1, from coordinate 1,907 downwards.
GGTGGAGCCTTCGTCAAAATCGTTTCCGTCCTTCGCAGAGACGTATCCCCATCCGCCCCGGCTTGTCTGAGCCTGAATGCTGAACTGAACGCTTTTCTGGAGCACTTCCTTCAGGCGGTCGCGGCGCTGGGCATCGTCCTCCTCGCCGAAGACCTGCGAGAGGAACAACATGGAGAAGCCGTGACCGTACGTGTAGTGGTAGTCGTCCTGAAAGCCGATCAGACCATTCGGCTGGGCCTGATTCAGCAGGTAGTCGACTGCGCGGGAGATGGCGTCGGCGTACTGACCGCGGGTCGTGGTGGAACCTTCGCAGAGCATGGCCAGTGCCGAGAGGGCAGTCATGGCGACCCGGTACTGGCCGCCGGTCGCTTCCCAGTGTCCCTGCCTCCGCTGTTCGCGGGCGAGATATCTGAGCCCTCGCTCGGCGGCCTCGGCAGCCCGGGGATCGCGTGCCTCAGCCGCACTAAGCCAGTCCCTGCCCCATGCGACCAGCCCCGCTGCGGCCGCAGTGCGGAGAAATCTCCGACGGCTGGCGACTGTAGTCATAGCGGTTCCTCCCCCCGGACAGTTGACATCCTAACGGTACCCCCGGCAGCACCGGACGACAAGATGAATGCGCAGTGTGCGAGCGCGGGGGGTTGCGATGATCTCTGTGTCGCGGTTCCGGTGGGCGAACCAGGTTGTGTGGAGTTCTGTCTTCCTTGACTTGCACATCCTGCTCATTGCTGCCGGTCCACGGCCCTCTATAATGTCCGCCTTTCGGACGGCGGCAGCGCCTGATCCCGGGCTTCAACTTCGGACGACGTTACGTGTTACGGACGCATACCTGCGGTGAACTGCGAAGTGGACACGTCGGGCAGACGGTCACTCTGGCCGGCTGGGTCGATGAATACCGCGACCACGGCGGCGTGGTCTTTATTGATCTGCGCGACCGTTACGGGCTGACGCAGATCGCGTTTCGACTCGACGAGGTCAACGAGATCCAGCAGACGGCGCGGCATCTGCGTCATGAGGATGTCGTGCAGGTGACTGGCGAAGTCGTCAGTCGCGGCGCCGGAAATATCAACCCGAAGCTGGAGACCGGCGAGATCGAGGTTCGGGTGAAGCAGCTCAAGGTGCTGAACAAGAGCCTCACGCCACCGTTCCAGCCAAACGGAGACACGCTCCCCAACGAAGAGTTGCGGCTGGAATACCGGTATATTGACCTCCGTCGCGAACCGTTGCAGAAGAATATGATTCTGCGGCACCGCCTGACCAAAGCGGTCCGCGACTACTTCGACGAGAACGGATTCCTCGAGATCGAGACGCCGATTCTGGGTCGATCGACTCCTGAAGGAGCACGGGACTACCTGGTTCCCAGCCGGGTCCACGAAGGGAGCTTCTACGCCCTGCCCCAGTCCCCGCAGCTGTTCAAGCAGATTCTGATGGTGGCGGGCTACGACCGCTACATGCAGATTGCCCGTTGTTTTCGCGACGAAGACCTGCGGGCCGATCGACAGCCGGAATTCACCCAGATCGACGTTGAGATGGCCTTCGTCGAACTGGAGGACATTCTGTCGGTGATCGACGGGCTGGTGGCCCGGATGGTTCGCGAGGTTCGCGGTGAGGAGTATCCGCTGCCACTTCCGCGTTACACGCATGCGGAGGTGATGGAGAAGTATGGTACGGATAAACCGGACCTGCGGTTCGGTCTGGAGATCCGTGACATCAGCGATCTCGTCGCGGACAGCGAGTTCAGCGTGTTCAAGAACACGGTCGGCGGAGGGGGAAAGGTCCGTGGATTGTGCGTGCCGGGAGCGGCTGACAAGTACAGCCGCCGCCTGCTCGACAACGACCTGAAGAATCTTGTCGGCGCCCGCGTCGGCCGTCGCCTGCATCTCGATGGCGCTCGCTTCGAGCCGCTGTTG
>CAZUXX010000709.1:0-2280 GCA_964624215.1 uncultured Planctomycetaceae bacterium | reverse complement strand
CGAGATGGAGTTTGCGTATTCCCATGACATCGCGGGGCGAGACACCTACCTCGGCTTCAGGGACCTGCCGATCTTCCGCGTGTTGCTGATCGGGAACCAGAAACGGCCGTACAGTCTCGATCACCTCAACAGCAGCCGGTACAACGTTTTTCTCGAACGTCCCGCATTCATCGATGCGTTCAACGACGATTCACGGCGACTCGGGATCCAGTCTTACGGGTACTCGGACGACCTCGCGTGGAACTGGCAGTACGGCGTCTTCCTGCTCGACAAGATCCAGGATTCTGACCCGTTTTATGTCAGCGACCACGTCCAGGGGGAGGTGGCCGGTCGACTTGCTCACACCTACTGGTACGACGAGATCGCCGACGGTCGCGGTTACGGACACTTCGCGATTGCCGGCACGTTGGCCCATCCGGACGGCGATGGCGGACCGGGTGGCAACCAGTCGCGGTTCCGCGCCCGCCCCGAAGCTCGCTCGACCAATCGCTGGATCGACACCGGGGCGATTGCCGGTGCCGAGAACTACCAGTTGCTCGGCCTCGAGCACGTGTTCAACGCAGGTCCCGTCCAGTTCGTCAGTGAAGTCCAGAACGTGTGGCTGCAGAGAAACTCTCAGAAGAACCTGCACTTCTGGGGAGCGTACGTGTACCTCTCGTACTTCCTCACCGGCGAGCACATGCCCTGGGATCGCGAGTCCGGACAACTCGACCGGATCGAGCCCTTCGAGAACTTCTGGCTGGTCAATCGCTGCGGGGGTGGGACGTCCAGCGGATTGGGAGCCTGGCAAGTCGCACTCCGCTACGGGTACTCCGACCTGAGCGACGAGGACATCCTCGGCGGATCGATGAACAGCATCACCGTCGCCCTCAACTGGTTCTGGAATCCCAACGCACGGATGCAGTTCAACTACGTCCACGGCTGGATCGACAACTCGGCCGCACTCGCCTCAGCCGGGTTCACCCAGGCAGAGTACGACATCCTCGGCGTCCGGTTTTGTGTCGACTTCTGAAGCCACAGGGCAGAACTTCGTGAATCGAAAGGGACGGCCTGATGACACGACTGTTGGCAAGCGCGGCGGGACTGGTGCTGATCCTGCTGGCTGCACCACTCGACGCGGGACTGTTCGGCAATCACGGCTGGTTTTGCCGCTCATCGGAGGAATGCCGGCATTGTCAGTCACAAGCCTGTATGCCGCGGTACCGCTGCACTCTCAAAGCCGAGCGCGTACCGGTTGAGAAGGAGTGCTACGACCACGACACCGAGCGGATCTGTGTCCCCGGCATCCGGTTCCCCTGGCAGCGTTGCGGTGAGCCCCGCTGCACCCGGGTGATCGAAGTCCGGCGGCTGAAAACACGCAAGTACGAGTGTGGAACGAAATGCGAATACAAGTGGGACGTGGTCGACCTGTGCGCTCCCGCCGAAGGGGCACAGGCGGCCGGGGCAGAAAAGTCACAGACAAACACCGGCTCACCTCCAGAGCCGCCCACCGCTCCGTGATCGGCCAATTCCCTCCGTATTGCCTTGTTGACGCGGACGCGACCATCGAAGATCGTTGAGAATCTCCGGTGCTGCTTCGGGTACAACCCGGAGTGACTCCCTTCTGACTGCCTACTCTCCCGTTGATGGATGACAGAATGAACTCGACTTCCGGGTTGTCACGTCGGAAATGGCTTCAAATGACGGCTGCGTCGGCGGCGGCAACGTTGTTGCCCTCAGGTTTGCCGGCGGAGGACAAATATCCCCTGTTCCGCATCTCGCTCGCCGAGTGGTCGCTGAACAAGGCGATCTTCGGCAAGAAGCTCGATCACCTCGATTTCGCAAAGACCGCGAAGAACGAGTTCGGCATCGATGCCGTCGAATACGTCAACCAGTTCTTCATGGAAAAGGCCACTGACGAGAAGTACCTCGGCCTGATGAAGAAACAGGCGAGCGATCACGGCGTCCGCAACCTGCTCATCATGGTCGACCGGGAAGGAAACCTCGGAGATCCCGACACGGCCAAGCGGATGCAGGTCGTCGACAACCACAAGAAGTGGGTCGACGCAGCGGCCTTCCTGGGCTGCCATTCCATTCGCGTCAACGCCGCCAGCAGCGGGTCCTACGAGGATCAGCAGAAGTACGCTGCCGACGGTCTGGCCCGGCTGACCGAGTACGCCGAGCAGCAGAATCTCAGCGTCCTCGTCGAGAACCACGGCGGGCTCTCCTCCAACGCCGAATGGCTTGCCGGAGTGATGAAGCTCGTCAATCATCCGCACTGCGGCACTCTGCCCGACTTCG
>CAZUXX010000708.1:0-2285 GCA_964624215.1 uncultured Planctomycetaceae bacterium | reverse complement strand
TTCGACGACCTCGACGCACTCTGCCAGGGCGCCCGATGAGCAGTCGCGGCCCGAAACGCAAACCGCCCCGTCAGCAGACCCGACGGACGCCACGCCCTGCAGCCCGCTCCGACACGCCACGCTTCGGCAAGCCGACGTTTCGCTCGGTCGCGGCCGGGATCCTCATGCGCTACGACGAGGGAACAGGCAATCGCTCCGCACCATTCATCACCGAACTGGTCGACGACGCCCTGCGCACCTCGACTCTCGAGCCCCAGGACCGTCGCCTTGTCACCGAAATCACACTCGGCATCATCCGCCGACGACGAACCCTCGAGAAAGTCCTCAACGCGTACGTCACCCGCGGCCGCGAACGCATCGAAACTCCGCTCTGGAGGTTGCTCGAACTCGGTGCCTGTCAGCTCCTGCTCATGGAGTCCATCCCCTCCCACGCAGCAGTGAACGAGACCGTGCAACTCGCCGCAAAACTCGGTCGCCCCGACTGGAAGGGCCTGCTCAACGGCGTGCTCCGGTCCATCGATCGCGACACGCGTGCCGGCGTCTTCGAACCCGGTACTCCCCTCGAATCCGGTACGCCGTTCAGCCCCGGTCGCTGCGATGTCCCCGTCATCACGCTCCCCGACCAGTTCCAGGAAGACCGCCTGATTCCCGGAGTCACCTACCGTCGGCTCGTCACTCCTCTCTTTCCCGACCCGGCCGACGATCTCGCTGCCTGGCTCGCTGACGCCTTCAGCTTCCCCGACTGGATCATCGACGACTGGCTCGATCGTCACGGTCCCGAAGAGGCCGAACGGCTCACCGCCTGGTTCAATACCCCCGGGATGCTCTCCCTCCGGGTCAACCTTCGCCGGATCTCCCCAGATGCTCTGCTCGCCCGCCTGCACGAGTCCGGCATCGCCGCTGTCGCATCACCCGCTCTCAACGAGGGAATTCGGCTGGCACGCTCGGTACGGGTCGCCGATCTGCCCGGCTTCTCCGACGGTCTCTGCTCCATCCAGGATGAGTCGGCCATGCACGCCGCTCGTCTGCTTGCCCCCTCTCCGGGCGAGCAGATCCTCGATCTGTGCGCCGCACCCGGCGGCAAGACGACGCATCTCGCCGAGATCATGCAGGACGACGGAGCAATCACCGCCTGTGACGTCTCCGCCCCCCGCCTGTTGCGAGTCGCACAGGCCGCCGACCGCCTCGGTCTGACATCAATCACGTGTCAGGTCATCGACACCGGCGGCACGCAGGTCCCCCCAGGACCATTCGACGCTGCCCTGCTGGACGTCCCCTGCTCGAATACCGGAGTGCTCGGGAAACGTCCCGACGTCCGCTGGCGACTCTCCGAAGTTGACTTCAAAGAGCTGACCACCTTGCAGACGGAACTGCTCACCATCGCCCTCAGCCGCGTGCGCACCGGAGGCCGGATCGTCTACTCCACCTGCAGCATCGACCCCCGGGAAAACGAAGAACTCGTCCGCGCCCTCTGCGCCCGGGAACCCGGCATCAGCCTCGAGCGCGAACAGTTTCACCGTCCCGGATTCCCCGGCGATGGCGGCTACCAGGCCCTGCTTCGCAAGGCCTGACCACCGGGCACACCTCGCTTCGCCCGGCAATGCCTCCGCCTCGGTCGCAGCCGAAACCTCGCTGGCGGCGACGTCCTGAAACACCTCAGACCCGTTCTCGCCGGACGCCGCCGCAAGTACCCCGCAACAACGTCAACTCGACGCGGCCACCTTCCCCGGCACCAAGGCCACCCCCTCGCCCGGCGCATCCGGGGCCTCTGCCACCATGGTCAGCCCGTCCGGCACATCTCCGACGACAGCCACCGGGCAGGACATCCCCATCGGGATCGTCGGACGGTCATGGCTCCAGACCACCATGAACAGGCTGGTCACCAGCCCCAGCAGAATCAGGGGGACTGGACTCGGACGGCTCGTAGTCGCGGACATCGGGAAGCTCACTCCACAGAGGCAGATACCGCTGGTATCGGCTCAATGGCGCGTCGTGGCACTCCCGGAATCTCGCGAAACTGGGAAGACCGGCGAAGGTGAGGCAGCCGGTCCGGTTGTAGCAATTTCTCTGCCCCCTCCCACCGGGACACGTCCCCTTCGGGACATGCCCCCCGGGACCTGCACCCGTCACCGCCTACCGTCGGCGGTCGTCTGATCTCTGCTGAAACATCTCCGCGATCACTTCCTCCAGGGGACGGTCCTGCACAGCAACATCCTCAATCTGATAACTGTTCAGAAGCGAACTGAGCGTGTCCCGAATCTCCCCCCGGGGAATCTCCAGCTTCG
>CAZUXX010000707.1:0-2290 GCA_964624215.1 uncultured Planctomycetaceae bacterium | reverse complement strand
CTGCAGTCTTGCGACTGGCACTCCTTATCTTCTAATGGCTTTCGTCAAGTCGGGGCGACTGGCGTTCGTTTGAACCGTTTACGGATCGCATGGAAGCTTATACCACCGTGTTTCTACAGCCCACGGAACCGCACCTCAGCGCTCTCATAAAGCTGCCAAGTAAAGCTGCCTGACTCTCGTGTTTTTCCAGAGGGGTTGCTGTTGGTTGTTGGTCCATGTCTGGCGTTCTTGAGGGTTCTTGAGGCTTGGCAGTTTCGGAGGGCTTCGCAGTCGGGTAGGTTTCGGTCGTTCCCACCGGTTGTCCGACCCGCTCGGTTTTTCGTTTTTCGCACGGGTTCTTGTGGAAGTGGTTGTGCGGGGTTAGGATGGAGCGTGCGGGAGATTCCTGTCTCGCGTGCCGTTCGGCGCATTCCATCTCGCTGCCAGCTCTCACGGAGGGGCCGTCATGCGCTTCAGCATCGTCATCGCCGCGTACAACGAGGGCGACGCCCTGTGGAAGACGGTGCGCTCCTGCGTCGAGACCTGCGCCGGACAGGATTACGAGTTCGTCATCGCGGACGACGCCTCGTGGGACGGCTCGGTCGATGAAGTCGAGCGGCGGTTTCCGCGTGTGCGGGTGCTTCGCAATCCGGAGCGTCTGGGGCCGTCTCCGACGAAAGATCGCGGTGCCCGTGCGGCATCTGGCGAGGTGCTGATTTTTCTGGACGGTCATGCCAAACCGGAGCGAGGGGCGCTTCAGCGGTTGGTCGAGGATGTGCAGCATCTGCGGGGCCGGGCGGTGGTGACGCCCACGATCGTCTCGCTGGACGCGGCCCGCTGGCGGAACGCGGCCGTCTCCAAGGGGCACGGCTACCGGGTCGAACTGGAGACCTTCCGCAGCACGTGGCTGCCGCTTTCCGACCTGCGTGCCATTCAGGAAGGACCACGAACGTTCTACGAATCGCCGGCGGCGATTGGCTGCGCCTTCGCCGTGACGCGGGAACTGTACGAAACGCTGTGGGGCTTCGATCCCGACATGCGGGCCTGGGGCGTGGAGGACGTGGATTTCGGACTCAAGTGCTGGCTGATGGGATTTCCGATCCTGCACGATCCGGAGCCGGTGGTCGGGCATCGGTTCCAGCGGTCGTTCGACAGCTACAGCGTCCCCCAAGAGCAGTTGATCGCGAATCAACTGCGGCTGGCCCGCAAGAACTTCACACACACGACTTGGCAGGCGTGGGTGGAGCAATGCCGCCGCCGGCACGGCGAGAGCCTCCCGGACCACCCGGAAGGGCTGTGGACCCACGCTTGGCAAATCTTCGACTCCCGCCGGGCAAGCGCTGAAGAGGAGCGGGCGTATCTGATGTTCCGCCGGGTGCGGGACGAGTTCTGGTACGCCGAGCGGTTCGGGCTGAGTTGGCCCCGGCTGCGGACTGCACCGTCCGATTTGATGTCGGAAACGGCACCGGCCCGGTTCGCGGCGATGGCTGCTTCGCCGAGTCCCAGCCCCAGTCCGCCACCTCCGCCGCCCGAACCCGATCCGGAGCCGCCGTGCGAAGAAGAGGAGGAGGAATGCTGCGAGTGCGGCTGCAGCGAGGAGCCGGTCCGCTACTTCAACGGCGAGGTACAGATCGCGTCGACCGACCTGTCAATCGGCGGCTACGGCAAGACGTGGCAACAGCGGCGCGTCTACAGCAACCGGCTCTCGGTCGATGGCGATCTCGGCAACGGCTACAACTGGCTGGTCGAGCAGTGGCCCTACCTCATCGAGCACGCCGACGGCGCGATCACCGTAGTGCGGGGCGTCCGCAAGACGCTCTGGTTCGACCTGGTCGAAGGCAATTACGTAGGCCGGTATGGGGCCAAGTCCACCCTCACCCATGATGCGGCCAATAATCGATTCGTTCTGACGCTCCCCGGCGGCGAGCAGTGGCGGTTCCACGACTTCGAGCAAATGGCGAACCCGCCCGGCCTGTTCGCCAGCCAGGTCACCAGGGGCGGGCAGGTCACCAGCGTCACCTCCTACACGGCCGACGAGCGGATCGAGGAGATTCAGCGCAGCGTCGCCGTGGACGGGAACACCGTGACGCAGGCGTTCCGGTACGCCTACGATACGGAGGGGCGGACGACGTCAGTCACGTTGCGGCAGCGAGTGAACGCCGGGGCCTGGACCGACATCCGCCACGTGCTTTACGAGTACTACGCGGACCTCGGCCATCACCTCGACGGCGACGTGCGTGAGACAACGGGCAACACGCACGCGTATGTCAGGAAAGAGCCGATCGGCGTCGTGGCAGCCATCACACCGTTC
>CAZUXX010000706.1:0-2301 GCA_964624215.1 uncultured Planctomycetaceae bacterium | reverse complement strand
AGCGTGACATCACGCGGTGTGTCGGAGGAGCGTCAGACTCCGGCGGGCTCCAGCATTTCGCGCACGTCGGTGACGCATCCATGGATGGCGGCGGCTGTGACCATGGCGGGCGACATGAGCAGGGTGCGTCCGGTGGGGCTTCCCTGGCGACCCTTGAAGTTGCGGTTGGAGGAGGAGGCGCAGACCTCGCGCCCCTGCAGCTTGTCGGGGTTCATGGCGAGGCACATGGAGCAACCGGCGCAGCGCCATTCGAAGCCGGCCTCGGTGAAAATGTGATGCAGTCCTTCGTCCTCGGCCTGTTTGAGAATCTGCTGTGAGCCGGGGACAACGATCGCCTTGACGCCAGGGGCGACCTTGTTGCCTTTGGCGATTGCTGCTGCTTCGCGCAGGTCGCTGATGCGTCCGTTGGTGCAGGAGCCGACGAAGGCGACGTCGATTTTCATACCCTGCATGGACTGCCCGCCTTCGACTCCCATGTAATCGAAGGCTTCCTGAACGCCCTTGCGTTCGTCTTCGGGGAAATCGTCGAGCGTCGGGAGGGATTCGGTCACTCCGACCGACTGTGCCGGGTTGATGCCCCAGGTGACGGTGGGCTCGATGTTTTCGGCGCGGAAGGAGACTTCGTCGTCGAAGGTAGCGTCGTCGTCGGAGGCGAGAGAGAGCCACCACTGCGCGATGCGCTCGAAGTCGTCTGGCTTGGGTGCGAAGGGACGGCCACGGAGGTATTCGACGGTGGTCTGGTCGGGGTTGACGTATCCGCAGCGGGCACCGCCTTCGATGCTCATGTTGCAGACGGTCATCCGTTCTTCCATGGACATGCGGTCGAAGACCTCGCCTGCGTATTCGTAGGCGTAGCCGATGCCTCCCTTCACGCCCAACTGGCGGATGATGTAGAGGATGACGTCTTTGGCGAAGACGCCGAAGCCCAGTTCGCCGTCGACGCGGATACGGCGGACCATCGGCTTGCCCATGGCGAGGGTTTGGGTGGCCAGGACATGGGCGACCTGCGAGGTGCCGATGCCGAACGCGATGGCTCCGAAGGCTCCGTGAGTGGAGGTGTGCGAATCGCCACAGGCGACGGTCATCCCGGGCTGGGTGAGTCCCTGTTCGGGTCCGACAGCGTGGACAATCCCCTGCCGGTCGTCATCGAGATTGAAGAGGGTGACTCCGAATTCGCGGCAGTTCTTCTCGATTGCCGACATCATGCCCTCGGCCAGTTCGTCCTGGAACGGGCGCAACTGGTTGTCAGTAGGGACGATATGGTCGACAGTGGCGAAGGTTCGCTCGGGGTACGCGACTTTCAGGCCGCGCTCGCGGAGCATTTCGAACGCCTGGGGGCTGGTCACCTCGTGAATGAGATGCAGTCCGATGAAGAGCTGGGTCTGCCCGGAGGGGAGGGTACCGACGGTGTGGAGGTTCCAGACCTTGTTGAAGAGGTTTTCGCTCATGATTCGCGGAGAAAGGGGCCGTAGATCCTGTTCAGGATATTCGTGGCAGCGATGTTGACGACAAACGTCGTGCTTCGCTGGAGGAATAGCGACGCCATGCGCCGTTCTGGTGTCGGACGCGCTCGAGAGGGCGAGCGGGTGATTATAGCAGCGAGACGGGGACGAGTCGCGATGCAGGGTGAGAATCCGGGGAGAATCGGGTGGAGAGTTGAGACAGGGCTCCCGAAGCGGAGCGGGTGGGCTCTGGGGGGAAACGGCCTGTGGGGAGGGCTGGTGCGCCAGGATGACCCACCGGGTGAGCCGGGGTGGAGGGGCAGGCTATCCGCTGCGGGTCAGGAGGTCGCGGGTGACCTGTTGCTGCGGGTGATCGAAGATCTGCTCCGGGGGGCCACTTTCGGCGATGCGGCCTGCGTGGAGGATGTGGATCCGGTCGGCGACTTCGCGGGCGAAGGACATGGCGTGCGTGACGACGATCATGGTCTGACCGGTGGCGGCGAGGTCGGCCATCACGGAGGTGACTTCGGCGGTCATGCGGGGATCGAGGGCGCTGGTCGGTTCGTCGAACAGGATGGCCCGGGGTTGCATGGCAAGGGCGCGGGCGATGGCGACGCGTTGCTGCTGGCCTCCTGACAGCGAGGCCGGGAGGGCGTGCTGTTTGTCGGCCAATCCGACGCGATCGAGAAGGAGTTTCGCCCGCTCGCGAGCGGCGTCGAGAGGTTCCCTGAGCACATGAACAGGGGCCTCGATGACATTTTCGAGGACAGTGCGGTGCGGGAAGAGGTTGAACTGCTGGAAGACCATTCCGACGCGCCGGCGAATTGCAGCGAGTGCCTCGTTGCGGGTGGCCCCGGAC
>CAZUXX010000705.1:0-2305 GCA_964624215.1 uncultured Planctomycetaceae bacterium | reverse complement strand
ACCTCTCGCCGAAGCGAGGGAACGCCTTCCGCCTCCAGTCGATTGACGACCTCAACCTCCTGATCATCTGGGGGAACGAGGCGGATGTCGAACAGGTCAGCCAGGTGATCCGGCAGATCGAGCGGCAGGCTCAGGGGAGCCAGCCCAGTGTGCACCTTCTGCGACTGCAGAACGTCAACTCCGAGGCTCTGGCGGCACTGCTGACCAGCGTTTACTCCCAACTCAACCAGCAGCAGGAAGCAGGCGGCCGGTCTCCCTCACCGATCAGCGTGATGCCGGTGGTCCAGCCGAATGCAATCATCATTCTCGCACCTCCGACGGCGATCGACTCGATCCTGAGTCTCGCGGAAGAACTGGACCAGCCATCGGATCCCGCGTCGGAGGTCACCGTCCTCCGGTTGCGGCATGCCATCGCCACCCAGGTCGTCGAACTGCTCCGCGAGTTCTATCAGGAGCGTCCCGGACTGGGGACGCGACTGCGGGTCATTGCGGATGTTCGCACGAACTCGCTGATCGTTCAGGCGCAGCCCCGCGAACTGGCCGAAGTCGAACTGCTGATCCGTCAGATCGACCGTTCAAAGTCGAATTCGGCACTGCAGGCGCGAGTCGTCCCGCTGCAGCACGCTTCGGCAACCGAGCTGGCGACGTTCCTCTCGAACGCCATTCAGTCGGTTCTCAATCCTCCGAACCAGACCGGGCAGCTCGGTGCCGTCGGGGCCGGGGTAACAGGACAGGCTCCTCTGGAACTGCGGGATACCAAGTCGGTCGTTCTGGAGTTTCTGGAGACCAACGGCGAGGTCAAGCGGCTTGTCCGGTCAGGCCTCCTGACAGACATCCGCATCACCGGAGATCCCCGAACCAATACGCTGCTGGTCACGGCACCCAAGCAAAGTCTGGAACTGGTCGAGTCGCTGATTGCGATGCTTGACCGGCCCAGCGGAGCGGTCGCCGATGTGAAGATGTTCGCACTGGATAATGCCGACGCGGTCGCCGCCGTCGATCTCCTGACAAGCTTGTTTGCACCACAACAGGAAGAGCAGCTGGGGGTGCAACTCGCCGGAGCCGAAATGTCCAGCGGACTCGTGCCGATGCGGTTTCAGGCGGATGCACGCTCGAACACCGTCGTCGCCTATGGACCGTCCGAGGCCCTGACGCTGGTCGAGGCCATCCTGCTGCGGCTGGATGCCGGAGATCTTCGCAACCGCCGGACAGAAGTTCTCAAGCTGCGAAACGCACCGGCCGCCGAAGTGGCGACGGCGATTAACCAGTTCCTGCAGGCGCAGCGCAACCTGCTGCAGCTCGATCAGAGTCGTGTGAGCACGTTCGAACTGCTCGAACAGGAAATCATCGTCACGCCGGAGCCGGTGAACAACTACCTGCTGATCTCCGCCACTCCGAAGTATTTCGAACAGATTATGCAGGTGGCGCGGGAACTCGACAGTGAACCGCCGCAGGTAATGATCAAAGCCCTCCTGGTTGAAGTCGAGCTGGACGATACCGACGAATTCGGGGTCGAGCTCGGCTTTCAGGACTCGGTGCTCTTCGATCGCAGCGTGATTGACGAACTCATCACGACGACGACCACCACGACGACGAACAACGTGACGACGACGGCGACGAACGTCATTTCGCAGTCGGGAACACCGGGCTTCCTGTTCAACAACCAGCCCCTGGGGAACAACATTGCGATCAATCCGAGCCGGATCGGCAGCCAGGGCCTGAGCAACTTCGGTGTCGGTCGTGTGAACGGAGACCTCGGCTTTGGCGGACTGGTTTTGTCTGCAAGCTCCGAGTCGGTGAGCGTGCTGATTCGGGCACTCTCCTCCCGGAGGAATGTCCGCATCCTGAGTGTTCCGCAGGTGCTCGCGCTGGACAACCAGCTGGCCCAGATCCAGGTCGGACAACAGGTCCCCGTCGTGGATGGAGTGACCGTGTCCGCGACCGGTATCTCCAATACGAACGTGCTGCAGGATTAAGACGGGATCATTCTGACGGTCAAGCCGCGGATCAGTCCGGTAGGGCAGATCGTGATGGAAGTCGCCGCGGAGAAGAGTTCGTTCAGCGGGGCCGGCGTGCCAATCTTCACCGACACGGCCGGCAACGTGTTCACCTCCCCGATCAAGGATATCACAACCGCGATTACCACGGTGAAGGTTCCCGACGGGCAGACGATCGTCGTTGGTGGAATGATTACCAAGGCGGATCAGACGATCGAACGCAAGGTGCCGTGGCTCGGGGACATCCCGATCATCAATACCGCCTTCCGGTTCGACTCGCACACCGAGCGCCGGACAGAGCTGTTGAT
>CAZUXX010000704.1:0-2305 GCA_964624215.1 uncultured Planctomycetaceae bacterium | reverse complement strand
AGCACATGCCGAACCGAGATGGCTTCGCTCAGTTTTCTGTGTACTGGATCTCAGCTTGAAATTCTTTTCCGATCTCAAGATACTCCGCTAGGTGCTCGTTCGGGATCGCCCCAAGAGCCGAAAATTGACTGCGAAATTCCCTTCCGCGCTGATCGCCGGGAGCGAAAATCTCAACCAACGATGCGTGCTCACAGGGCGGTTCGGAAACGATACGGAGACTGGCGGGTGCAGACACAAGGCCCGGTCCCGTCAGCAGAAACGTTCACCGCACAAAACATGCGGTCAGCCACCGTAGCTCAGTCGGCAGAGCGACGCTTTCGTAAAGCGTAGGTCGTCAGTTCAAGTCTGACCGGTGGCTCTTTGAGCGGAATCGAACTCTGACGACATGGGACGCCTTTGTGGCGTCCCATTGTTCATTTCAGGTTCTGCAAGAAACTGCGGAGTGGATCGCGGAGGTCAGTCGAAGAGGTAGCTGACCGATTCGTTGCGGTGAATGCGGCGAATCGCCTCGCCCAGCAGGGGGGCCACGCTGATTTGCCGCATGTTGGGCAGCTTCTGTTCGGGTCGCAGGGGCAACGAGTCTGTGACGACGATCTCACGGATTGGTGAGTTTCTGAGTCGTTCGATGGCCGGCCCGCAGAAGACTCCGTGCGTTGCGCTGACGTAGACCTCGCGGGCCCCGTGCCGGAGGGCGGTTTCTGCCGCTCCGACGATCGAGCCTGCGGTGCTGATCAGGTCGTCGAACAACAGCGCGGTCTTTCCGTCGAGAGGTCCACCGATGAGGTTGGCCTGGCGGGTCTGCATGGCACTGGAGCGGCGCTTGTCGACGATTGCCAGTGAGCCACCCAGGTGTTCGACGTGCTGCATCGCGCGTTTGATGCTGCCCTCGTCGGGGCTGACGACGACGATGTCTTCGGGCGTGAGTCCCAGATCGAGGAAGTACTGATCGAGGATGGGTGCGGAGTACAGGTGATCCACCGGGAGGTCGAAGAACCCCTGAATTTGCGCAGCGTGGAGGTCCATCGTGAGCACACGATGAACGCCGGCAGTGGCCACGAGATTGGCGACGAGCTTGGAGGTGATCGGGACACGGCCGGCGTCCTTGCGGTCCTGCCGCGCGTATCCGAAATAGGGGAGGACGGCCGTGATCCGTGCTGCGCTGGCGCGCATGCAGGTATCGACGAGGATCAACAACTCCATAAGGTTGTCGTTGACCGGCGGGCCGGTGGGCTGGATGAGGAAGACATCGCAGCCACGGATGTTCTGGTTCAGCCGCACGCTGATCTCACCATCGGGGAAGTTGGTGATTTCGACGGCGGCGAGCTCGACGCCGAGAAAGTCGGCGATGCTCTTGGCCAGGCCGGGATGAGCGCGCCCGCTGATGAGAGTCAGATGGTCGAACATGCGGACGCGGCGCTGAGAATCTGGTCCACGGATCCCGTTGAGTGACGATGTGGACCATCTTGGCAAGTCTCGTGCGGCGAATGCAATCGACCGGTCGAGACGATGGCTTCGAGGATGATCGAACGCCGTGGGAGCCGCGCCGCGGTGTGCTGCAGCGGGAGACTGGCCGTGCTGCATCACGTGGATTCGCTCCCCTGCTACAATTCGGAGCGGTGCGTTCCTCACATCGTCGCGAACTGAATTCATGCTGGTTCTGGGAATCGAAACGTCCGGTCGGGAAGGAAGCGTTGCGCTGTTTGACGACGGGGACGTGCTGGAGGAGGTCAGCCTTTTCCAGACCGGCCGGCGTCACGCGCGAACGCTGGTGGCGGAAGCCCGGGACCTGATGAGGCGGCATGCCCGCACCCCGCGCGAGTGCGACGGTGTTGCGATCAGTGTTGGTCCGGGGAGTTTTACCGGGTTGAGGGTTGGCGTGGTGTGTGCGAAGACGCTGGCCTATGCGACCGGCTGCCGCGTTGCCGCGGTCGAAACACTGGCGGTGATCGCGGCGAATTCTCCGGCGGACGTCGATCGGGTGGCGTGCGTCCTCAACGCGTATCGGGGAGAGGTGTTCGTTGGCTGTTACGAGCGATCCGGACCCGATCGCTGGAAGCGGGAGGGAGCCATCGAGATCCATGCGGCGGAGACGTTCGACCGAATGCCTGTCGATGTTCCGCGGAGCGGTCCGGCTCTGGCGGAGGAGGTATTGCAGCCCCGGGAAGGAGACCTTCCGCCTGAAGCCTGGCTGCCGCGGGCAGCCCACGTGGCGCGTCTGGGGGCCGCCCAACTGACTGACGGGAACGTGACGGACGCCTGGACGTTGCAACCGCTGTACGTGCGTCGGAGCGCAGCGGAAGAGCAG
>CAZUXX010000703.1:0-2307 GCA_964624215.1 uncultured Planctomycetaceae bacterium | reverse complement strand
ACAACTCGCCGTCTTCAATCCCCCCGGCTGAGTCGACCTGGTCCCTCCGGAGGTGTTCAGCCGGCTCTGGGAGACCATCGGTTTGACCTGTCCCCTGCACCCCGGCGCTGCCGGCCAAGCGACTCGAACTTGCGGGGCGATTTCGACTCTGTTCTAATTTTCTGTCGTCTGGCATGTCACGCTGGAAGAGCCCTGGAGTCGGCTGGGGTCCGAGGAATCAATTGCGCGGGTGCACTGGCCGGCAGTGGTAGTGCCGCCGTTACTTTCGAGGAAGACACGTGTTTCGATGTGATGAATGCGGGACAGTCGTCCCGGCCGGTGTTCGGGAAACCAAGGTCGTCGTGGAAACGCGCCCGCGCGAGTATGAAGCCCGCGGCGGTGGACGCGAAAACTTTCGTCCTCGCGGTCGCGGCCCGATGGGGCGCCGGGCCCGACGTCAACGGGTGTTCGATAAAGGCGGGACCGGTTGGGAGATCGTCCGCGAGGTCTCCGTTTGTCCCAAGTGTGCCGAAACTCTCAAGGCTGCTCAGCAGGAACAGCAGGCTCTGCAGGAACAGCAGGCCGCCGATACAGCCGTGACCAGCTCCGATTCCAATCTGGTTGCCAGCACCGCGAGCAGCGACGAGTGACAGAATTCAACTCTAACGGCCGGCGGGCTCTTTCCGCTCGGTCCACTCTTCTGACCTGGCCGAATTCACTTCACGGCCGATTCACTGTTCGAGGACGTGTTCCATGGCGCAGGGGCGAATCAAGAAGCTGACGGACAAGGGCTTCGGTTTCATCGACACGGGAAGCGGGGACCTGTTCTTCCATGCGTCGGCTCTGACGGACGGACTGCGGTTTGACGATCTCCAGGAGGGAGACGAGGTTTCCTACGATCTGGGCCAGGGCCCGAAAGGAGCCCGGGCCGAATCGATTCGACGGCTCGACTGAAGCCAAACGGTTACGGGCCTTCGCTGGAGTCAAGACCGCCGGCAAGTTCCGGCGGTCATCGCTCGCCGCACGCCTGCACCGGGGTGTTACCCCTCTTACCCCTCCACGGGCAGGATTTGCGCCGTCGACCGTCTGAACTCTCACGGGACGCGACCAGGGGCGAGGTCTGCTCTGCTGTGACGACGCGCACCCCGCGATGCGGACCAGTGGCGACGGTGCGAACGAGACCCGTACAGGACGATCCACACCGCCATGCCGGGAGTCTGCTGCTCCCGGTACGGGCGGCTGCCGTATCGCTACCAAGGCAGACAGCCGCAGTGCGGCTGCTGGCCAGCGCCCGGCAAGCAGTCGGTTGTCGTTCACGCAGCCCGGCTGCCTCGTAGCAGCGTGATCGTCTCCGAACCGATCTGTCGCTAGGCCGGTTGCTTTGTGAACGTGCTGGTAAACTGACATATCGCGACTCGATTCCCGGGTGACGGATCGGCCTCCGCACCTCGTCTGCAAAGGTGCCCGGGCGGGGCGAATGGCAATGCTCCGTTCCCCACTCTAAACTGCATTCGCTTTTCCCTCCCCCGCTGTCGTAGAAAACGATGCCCAAGGATTTTCTGAAGGATTGCCGCGACCGGTACGACATCATCGTGATCGGCTCGGGACTGGCTGGACTGACCGGGGCCAACGTCCTGGCCAAACAGGGATATTCCGTCCTGTTGCTGGAGCATCACTACCAGCTTGGCGGGATGGCGACCTGGTTCAAGCGGCGCGGCGGGCACATCTTTGATATCTCGCTGCACGGGTTCCCTGCCGGCATGATCAAGTCGTGCCGCAAGTACTGGACCCAGGAAATCGCCGAGTCCATCGTCCAGCTCAAGGGGGTTCGCTTCGAGAATCCACAGTTCTCCCTGCAGACCACGTTCGACCGCAAGGATTTCACCCGCATCATCACCGAGAACTTCGGCATCCCTCATGCCACCGTCGACGAGTTCTTCTCCACAGCCCGGAAGATGAACTTCTACGACGACCAGAGCACCACGACGCGGGAACTCTTCGAACGCTTCTTCCCCGGTCGCACCGACGTTCAGCGGCTCTTGATGGAGCCGATCACCTACGCCAACGGGTCGACACTGGAAGACCCCGCCATCACCTATGGCATCGTCTTCAGCAATTTCATGAGCAAGGGGGTCTTCACCTTCCAGGGAGGGACTGACCGGCTTGTCACCCAAATGCGGGCGGAACTCGAGAAGAATGGTGTCGACATCGCCATCCGCTCACTCGTCGAACGCATCGAAGTCTCCCCGGATCGCCACGTTCAGGCGGTGTGGGTCAACGGCCGTCGGATCGCCTGCGATGCTGTGCTTTCCAACGCCAATCTGAAGT
>CAZUXX010000702.1:0-2312 GCA_964624215.1 uncultured Planctomycetaceae bacterium | reverse complement strand
GGCCAGCACCACCCACCAGCAACTCAGTGACGACGAGCAGCGGTCCACCGGTGTGACTCCGGACTTCGTGCGTCTGAGCATTGGGACGGAAGACGTCGACGACATCCTCGCCGATCTGCAGCAGGCACTGGACAGCATTGCCGGATAGCAGCGCTCCAACCTACCCGGCTACCCGGATTGCGAGGATTCCGGGGCGGCGACGCACTCGACCAGACCTATGGCCAGCGGCAGTAGGTGGCGAGAGTCATGCGGTCTTCCCGGGGACGGCGGCTGGCTTCGAAGCCGGTGCGGTCACGGCGGATTCCCGCGAGTCCCTTGGCGTAGACTTCCGAGTGTTCGATCCTCAGGGCCTCCATCGCCAAATCCTCGGCTGCGGCGTAATCGCGTCGCTGGGCCGCCGCAATGGCGAGGTTGTACAGCGCGGCGTCGCACTCGGGTGACTGTTCGAGGGCCGCTCTCCACTGAGTCTCGGCAGCGACCCAGTCGCCGGCTGCTGCACTGCGGTTGCCGGAGCGGATCAATCCACCGACCAGCCCGAAGGCCGGCCCGCGAGCGAGTTCGATCGTCCCGGACGTTTCGTGGGGTGTCAGTGCGTTGGCGAACTCGTCAGCGCACTCTCCGGCGAGCGTTGCGAGGAGCTCGTCTTCTGTCGGAAGGTCTGCGCCAGTTTGTGATGTGGTCCGCGTGATTTCTTCCTCATAGCGGACTTCGCCGGTTTGCGTATCGAGCAAACGGAAGTTGATTGTCACGCTTGCCGTCCGCTGGAGCGGTTGCCCGTTGCGGCGGATTTCGTTGCGAAATCGCAGACGTTCGCGGAGTCGAGGTTGAAGTGGCTCATCACGACACTCGGTTGCCACGACGTCTGCGATGACGACAGCGTCGATCCCCGCCTCCCGTGCGTGGCGGAGCATGCGGCACTCGCCCGCCGCGTCGGAGTGCGCGACCTGCTGGATGCGATCGAGATTTGCGTTCTCAAGGACTTCGAACTGGCGCGAGCGGCCGAGCCTGCTTTCCAGCTGAGCGCTGACCACATCTCCCTGATCTCCCGAGGGATCGAGGACGGCGATCTCGTGGAGCCCCTCGACGTCGGCGATGGCCGGTGACCAGTGGGTCACCTGGGCCATGGGGGCACAGCCGCTCCCGCAAGCGAGGAGCCCGGCGACGCAGATAGCCAGCATCTGCGGAGTCAGACGCGCTTGCGTAAGGTGGTCAGTGTGCCGCGGCATCCTGCCTGTCGAAAAGGAGTGATCCGAACGGAACGAGGCATGTCGAGCGGCTTGTAGGAAACTAGTCGACGCCGTTCCAACGCGGAATTGAGCAGAACCGGTTTGACCGGCCGCTTTCGCCGCTTGAAGTCCTGGTGTGGGCGGCCTGTCAGGCGCCCGGTCGCAGTGTCCAGTAGGCAGACAGTACTTCGTACAGGTCTTCGGGGACACGAATCTCGTCGTTGGCGAAGTCGCGCAGCCAGGTTCGCTGGTATCGGCTGGCTTCGGCGACGATCGAGAAGAATTCACCGAACTTCATGGTCACTTCGGGCTCTGCGACGGCGGTGTCGCAGTCGTCGCCCCCCGTAAACAGTCGAAGACGTGGTTTCATCCAACGGCCCTCCCTGGCCGGATCGGAAACTGGCACTCCCGGCGGGCGCACGTGACCTGATCCCGACTGTGTGGAATCGGCTCGAGGTGCCCAATCGCCCCCGCAAGGATCTTCTGAGCGGTACCTTAGGATCGGCAATCATCAAGATCGCTCTTCAGCGACTTTCCGCGCCAAGCGGTAGAACCGTCAGACTCAGGAAGAACCGACTTTCCGGAGATCCCTTCCGGCGGCCGATTCTTCGCGACAAGGACCACTCAGGAGGATTGTGATGGTCAGGCGACCACTGTTGATTCGCGGGATCAACAACGCGTGCTGCAAAGTGTCCCCACAGAAGTCGTACGTCGGGGAGGGACCGGTCGCGACATTGGGCCCCGCATGGTGTAGATCATGGAGGCGCATCGCCGCTGAGGCAGGTGGGGGATATGATGCCCGCAGGCCCCGTGACTGCGGTGACATTTCGACATGACCGCCCGACGCACCTTCGACGATCGCACTCGGATGATCGAAGTTCAGGACCTTTCGAAGGAGTTCTCTGACCTGCGTCGCGGGTCGGTCACCGCGCTGGATCGTGTGACGTTCAACGTCGAGGCGGGCGAAATCTTTGGTCTGCTCGGGCCGAACGGTGCAGGGAAGACGTCGTGCCTGCGGATCCTCAGCACGGTCTTGCGGCCGACAGGAGGCTACGCCGCTGTTGCGGGTTACGACGTGGTTGCCGA
>CAZUXX010000701.1:0-2335 GCA_964624215.1 uncultured Planctomycetaceae bacterium | reverse complement strand
AGGCCGATGACGAATTCGTGCTCGACGAGATGCTGCTCGATCTGATTCAGAAGATCCACGCCAGGCTGCTCTCGTCCGAGGCCGAAGCGGCGCACCTGAAGGTGATCGGTCTGAGTGATGCAAGCTACGCCGTTGCAAACCTCATCAGCAACGCCAGCGGGCCGGAACTCTCGCTCCCATCGGCGACATCGACCCGTTCGGCCAATGTCGTGGTGAACGCGCGGGTTGCCACCGATCCGGCCGAACTCGAACGCATCGTGCGGGACGAACTCGACAACATCTGTCGCGAGCGGGGAGCCCGCTACGAAATCGTGTCGATGCAGAGTTTTCGACCGGGCCGGCCGGTGCCAACGCATCGCATTCCCGCGAACACATGACCCGGTTTCGCGACGGGCCTCCTGTGCCGGGGGGCCGGTCGTGCGGGCTGTGAGGGTTTTCCCGCTGGCCTGCCGTTTCATTCCGAAAAGCCGTTTATCGAAGGAGAAAAGCAGGCGCCGTCTGGTACGATGCCTGCGGCAGCCGCAAAATCGCAGCAGTCGATCCTGCCCGTCTTCGCAAATGATGTGTCGAAGAGGCCCATGAACACGGCTCCCCCACCGTCTTCCGAGATGCGCGATCGACATGTCACAGCCGCGGCTGCGGCGAAGGACTGCCCTCCGGCAGTGGAGAATCAGTCCGAAGACGAGATCCCCTTCGCTGGCGACTGTCCCGAGGCATGGGTCATTATTGTGACTCATAACCACCGGGAGCAGATTTCCCGGTGCCTCGAAAGCCTGCGAACAACGTGGTCGGGATCGCTGGCCGTCATCGTCGTCGATAACGCGTCGACCGACGGGACGGCAGACTGGGTCGAGCGGGAGTGCCCGAGTTGCACTGTCCTTCGCAGTGAGAAGAATCTGGGGTTTGGCCGTGCCGTTAACTGGGCCATCCGTTCGGCTGTCCCCGCGTCGGCGGAGGCGGTGATTCTGCTGAATCCCGACACCGTGGTGACGCCGGGGTGGGATCAGGAACTCCTCAGGACCGCCGCCCGCGACGAACGGATTGCCATTGTCCAGAGCAAACTGCTTCTGCTCGCACCGGAGGATCCTCCTCGACTGAACTCGGCCGGGAATGGCGTTCACGTCACCGGCATCGGCTTTTGCAGTCACTACAACGAGCCAGATGGAGCGGACTTTCAGTTCGACGTGGATATTGCCGGTGCCTGCGGAGCCGCCATGCTGATCAGGACCGATCTGTTTGCCCGGATTGGCATGTTCGATGAGCGGATGTTCCTGTATCACGAAGACACGGATCTGTGCACCCGGGCCCGCCTGGCCGGTCGTCGCGTGGTCCTGTGCGCACGGTCGATTGTCCGGCATGATTACGAGTTCGAGAAAGGACGCTCCAAGTACTACCACTTCGAAAAGAACCGCTGGTTGTGGCTGCTGAAAACCTACCGCCTGCCGACTCTGTTGCGACTGGCGCCCTCACTGGCGGTGGTCGAGGTGGCGGTTCTGCTCCACGCGCTGCAGCGGCGATGGTTTCTGCTCAAGCTGCGATCGTACGGGGAACTGTTGGTGCTGATGCCTTCGTGCCTTCGGGAACGGTATCGGGTGCAGGCGACACGAACCGAGCCGGATGGGGTTCTGCTGGCCCACTGTTCGACCGAGATTCATCTGCCGGGGATGGAGCAGGCGCGTTCGCTTGCGCTACTCAACCGGATCCTCCGGTGGTGTGGCCGGTTGACGGGATTTCGGTCCTTTCACAACCGGCAAGCCTCGTGGCGAAACGAGGCGACTCTCGCCCTGGCCGCCTCGGGCGTTCGGGACTGCGAGCCGTCTTTGTCCACGGACTACGGACGAGCCGCACATTCACGAAACACCCAGGGCAGGATCACACTCGTCGACCAGGGGGATGGAATCGCCACCGCTTCGGGAAACAGGGAATGGTTCGGGTCCGTACGAGGTGTGCACTGTCTGGCGGCCGGTCGCGAGCAGGAGTCACCCTGATCGAACTGCTGGTCTCGATCGGCATCATGGCGCTGCTTGTTTCCCTCGTCATCCCGGCGGTTCAGGCGGTGCGGGAATCGGCGCGGCGTTCCCAGTGCACAAGCAACCTGCACAACCTCGGAACGGCGATCCTGTCGAACACCGATCGGAATCGGCGGTTCCCTCCCTCAGGGCGGTTTGCAACAGTCGGGGGAGAGCAGTTCGGGAACTGGGTGGTCGACATCCTTCCCGATCTCGAACAGTTGAATCTCTCCCGCGCCTGGGACCGGACGGTGCCACGCAATCACCCGCTGAATGCCGAGCTCTGCAGACAGTCCCTGCCGATTCTCGTCTGTCCCTCGGACGGC
>CAZUXX010000700.1:0-2339 GCA_964624215.1 uncultured Planctomycetaceae bacterium | reverse complement strand
GAGGGCAAGGAACTCGGTCTGTACCGGAATGACCAGCTGCTGGCTCGCTGCCAGGAGCTCCGGCGTCAGCCTGCCGAAGAACCCGTCGGCATCCGCAATCTCGGTGAGGGCTTCGTCCAGCGAGCTGGCATTAACGACGCGCATTCCGCCCGCCGCATCACACACGTGTTCCAGGCGATCCGCATCGATGGCGGGATAGATCAGCAGTTTCATCGCAGCCTCATCCGAGACATCTCCCGCGCCCATCTGCCGACGAAGTTGCCGGCACCCCGGTTGCAGCCCTGCACGCGGGCGGCGCAGGCGCATCGTCTTCGCCGGCGCCGCCACAACCAACTTAGGCTGGCTCAGTTCTCGTTCCAGTGACGCTTCGCGAACTTGAGGTACTGCTCCCAGTCCCACCGGGTGATGTCATGCTTCCCGGTGCGGAGGTGGTACCCGATCGTACCCGATGCCCGCGGCTCATCAGGAGTCGGCTGTTCCGGTGCCGGTGCGTCTCCACCCAGACCGTCCGTCCCCAGCAGGCGATACACCGGGTCCGCATGATAGGCCGAGAGATACTCGCCCTTGGGGTCCGCCCATCGATCTCCCGTCGCGCTCGCGATATAGACCGGTCGCGGGGCGATCAGAGCCACCAGCTCATGCTGATCAACAGGACAGGCACTCTCGTTGTCGTTGTACGTCGTAAATCGGTCATTAAACCAGTGCGGAAACGCGGAGTTGATCTGTGCGACTGTCTCGCCAAACTCTCGCCTCGCGAGGGCGGCACCGCCGCAGCCGGAGTTGTTTGAGACCACCATCGCGAACCGCTCGTCGGTCGCACCCGCCCACAGTGCCGTCTTGCCCAGTCGCGAGTGTCCCACCACCGCCACTTTTGTCCCGTCCACATGCGGGTCCTCCTGCAGATAATCGAGCATCCGCGAAAGTCCCCAGGCCCATGCAGAGATCGTCCCCCAGGCGTCGTCCGGTCGCTTGTCTCCAAACTCCTTGTCAAAAATTCCGTGCACGCCGTTCTTGAAACCGTCATCAGTGTCGGGATCGATATCGCCGCAGTACATCGTCGCCAGAGCGCACCCGTTCTCCAGAACCAGATCCACTGGCCAGCGGCTGCTCGAGGTTCCCCGTGATGCCTCCGTCGCCCGGTTATTCACAATCCCCTTTTCGCGATTCGGCCGCATCCACCCGGGATTCAGCGTGATCCCGGGATCCGTATGGATCGTGTGATTGCCATAGAAGTTCAGCCCTAAGAACGCAGGGACTGGTTCGTCCGAATGCGGAATATAAATCAGCATCCGCAGTTCCAGGTCCGAGTCGGCGGACGGCCGGTAGACGACCTCCTTGCGGATCGCCTTCCCGTCCAGCGCCTGCAGATCGACCGAAGCGACCGTAAAACTCCCGGAACTCAGCGGCTCCGGTGCCTTCCCGTACACATGCTCTTCGAACAGCCGCAGAATCTCCGACCGGCGAACCGCTCGCCACTTCTCGGCCGTATCGACAGGCTCCCCCGCCTCAGTCGTCAGCGGATCCGGCAGTTCATATTTCGGAACCTTGCTCTCATCATAATTCGCCTGCTGCGCGTGAACCCCCGACGGAGCGGCGGCAAGCAGACAGGCAGCGAGAATTCCCAGCGCGAAGCGAGTCATGTCAGTCGTACCGTTCTAAGGAATAATCAAATCCGGGACGGCTGTCCGGTCGACCGCGCGACCAGGTTCCCAACGGAGTCAAGCCCGATGGAAACAACCGTCTGTCCAACTAGTCAACCCGGCAAAGTTTGTCTTCACTTCGCAGGATCAGCGCATTGCCGTCGACGGCAAAAGAGGCATACGTGCGGTCCTCGGACCACGAATTCGTCGCCAGCATCCGGAATTCCGGCGACGCGGCAACTACGTACGCGGTCCCCTTCTCGTCCTGAAGGTAAACCCGGTCCGCTGTCGCGATCGGTGAAGCTGAAAAGTTCCCCCCCAGCCGCTCCTGCCACTGGACCTCTCCGGTCTGGCACGACAGGCAACTGGCAATCCCCCGGTCCGAGACAAGGAACAACCACTCACCAACGGCGATCGGCGTCGGGTTGTGAGGCACTGCCCGCTCCACCCGCCAGCGGACATGGGAGTCCGTGAGATCACCCTGCCCCGTCGGATCAACGGCGATCAGCGATGCCTGCTCATATCCGGTGCAGACGTAAACCAGCCCATTCGCATACACCGGACGTGGCACCACCGAGTACCCGTCACCGTACCGGACCCGCCAGATCTCCTGCCCTGTCGCCGGATCATACGCGACCACGGCGTGACTGCCCGGACACACCGCCTGCCATCGTCCTCCCGCCTGGATCACGAGCGGTG
>CAZUXX010000699.1:0-2339 GCA_964624215.1 uncultured Planctomycetaceae bacterium | reverse complement strand
GTGAGAACCCGTTCGCACCAGCGGCGCAGGCGTTTCTCCGTCTGGAGTCTCGTGCTGACGCTTCTCGCGGGGCTTTCGTCGTCGGTTGTGGCTGACGATCCGCTGCCACAACCGGCCGGCGGGACGACGGGCGGGACGTCTCCCAAACCGGCCGATCTGACCATCGAACAGCAGAGAATCCTCAAGGATTTCCAGGCGTTTGAGGAAGAACTTGCCAACGTGGCCGAGGCGATGCGCTCGTCGGACCTCGACCGGGCCAATCTGCTGTTTCAGGCACGCTCTGAGAGTCAGAAGAGTCAGGTCGCCGCCCGGATGAACGAGATTGTCGCCATCCTCTCCGAAAAGCGACCGTATGCCGACGCCGTCGAACGCCAGCGGGCTGTTGTCCGTGAGCTCGAAGCTCTGTTGAAGATCCTTCAGACCGATGCCGAGCGGGACCGTGTCCAGCAGCGGATCAAGGAACTCGAGGAGATTCTCAAGGAGACCAATCGGCTGATTGCGACCCAGAAGGACGTTCGGGCTGATACCGAACGGGGGCGCGAATTCGGCGACCTCGAGACCCGAGAACAGCGGATTGCGCGCGAAGCCGGGGACCTTGCCGAGAAGATCCGCCGGCAGGATGACGCCCGGAGCCGCGAGAACGGTCAGGCTTCCCCCTCGGACACCCCGGGCGGGCAGTCCACCGGTCAGGATCCGGCGGGAGAGGGGGCGGAACCGTCTCCCTCGGAAACACCGAACGGCGAGAAGCCCGACGAAAGCGACGCTTCGAATCCTCCGCGCGAGGGAGAATCACCGGGCGAGAAGTCCGATTCTTCCGAGAAGCCCGAACCGGGTGAGATGCCCCCGTCGGGCAGCGACCCCTCCCGTTCAGAGGAGTCCCCGGGCCAGCCGTCAGAAGTGCAGCAGTCTCAGGGACAGCAGTCTCAGGGACAGCAGTCGCAGGGGGAGCAGTCAGAGGAGGTCACCCCCGGACGCGAGGAGCTCGAACAGGCGCGTCGGGAGATGCAGCAGGCCATTGAGGAACTCAAGAAGCAGAACCGCGACGGGGCCTCGGATGAGCAGGATCAGGCGATCGCTCAACTGGAGCAGATGAAGGCCCAGATTGAGGAGATCCTGCGTCAGTTGCGGATGGAGGAACGGGAACTCTATCTGACGATGCTCGAAGCCCGTTTTCAGGAGATGCTGCAACTGCAACTGCGGATCAATGCCGACACCGTGCGGCTGGATGTCCGCGACGAGAGCGAACGGGGCGAGGCGCACTTCACCAAGAGTCGCGATCTGAGCCAGAAGGAACAGCAGAATGTTCTGGCAGCCGAGAAGGCTCTGGCGCTGCTCAAGGAAGAAGGGTCGTCGGTGGCCTTCCCCGAGGCGGTCGAGCAGATGAAGTCGAACATGGAGACGGTGACCGACCGCCTTGCGCGGGGCGACACCGGCGAGACGACCCGACTGGTGGAGCGGATGATCGTCGAGTCGCTGGAAGAGATGATCTTCTCTTTGCAGCAGGAGTTGGAGAAGATCAAGGAACAGCAGCAACAGGGGCAGCAGCAGGGGCAACCGCAGGATCCTCCGCTGGTCGATGTCCTGGCCGAGCTGAAGATGGTCCGTTCTTTGCAGAGTCAGGTGAACCGGCTGACCCGTCAGATTGGTCTTGAGATCGAGGGGGAGCAGGCGTCCAGTCCCGAACAGCTCCAGCTTCTTGAGGATCTTGCGCGGAGGCAGCAACGGATTCAGGAAGCGACGTATGATTTATCCACCGGCAGGAACGAGTGACGTGTGCCGGCCCTGCGGGATCAGCAGAGAGTGATCCCTGCACGATGAATTCACTCGCCTTTGTTTCACCGGATTGACCCATGCGAAGACTCGCCGCAGTTCTGCTCGCTCTGGGGGCAGTGTCGACGGCACCGGCCGAGGAGCTGTACGCTCCGCTGCCGGTGCAGGTTGCAAAAGCCCGGGCTCTGGAATGGGCTCGCACGCGTCCCGACTACAATCCGGATGCCGACTCTCTCTTGAGCGGTCTGTGGGAGCTGGGCGAGTCGGAGTCGACGCCCGGAGCACGGCTCGATGCCGCGTTGCGGACGTTCTATCTCGTCGATCCGCAGGCCCGGGAACTGATCGATGCCTGTGTCGGGCTCTCCCGTCCGAGTGCCCCGCTCGACTTTGCCGCCCTCCACACGGGGGGCGATCATCCGTTTTACGCCAACAACCTCCGTGCCTTCTACGCACGGTATCTCGCCGTGCTCCGGATGTACGACGAGTCGCTGGAGATCGGCGAGCAGGTCGATCCGGCCGAGCTGATCGATCCGGCGAGTTTTCTGTTCTACAAGGCGGTTGCCGAGCAC
>CAZUXX010000698.1:0-2344 GCA_964624215.1 uncultured Planctomycetaceae bacterium | reverse complement strand
GGCATCATCGACCCGGGAGCGGTCCACACAGCGGACCCTGCCGGGCTTCAGTTGGTACTGAGCCCACCATCGACAATGAAGATCGAACCGGTGGTCCAACTGGCCTCGGCCGAAGCAAGGTGAACGGCGAGTTGAGCCACCTCCTCCGGTTCCCCCAGACGCCCCAGCGCAAATGAAGTTCGTACGAACTCGTCGTAGTCCGCCTTTCGTTCCTCCGAGAACGTGGCGATCATGTTCTTTGTAAGCGGAGTCCTGACGGTTCCCGGGGCGATCGCGTTGACGCGGACCCCCTGCGGACCGAGTTCGAGGGCCAGCGCTTTCGTCAACGAGTTCAGGCCTCCCTTGGTCATCGCATAAACGGAGGCGGGCCTGCCCGGGATGAGCCGGTGGGCCGACGTGGACGAAATGTTGATGACGCTACCGCGGGCCGACACCAAGCGTGGCAGAAGCTGCTGCGTCAGCAGAAAGGGGGCCAGCAGGTTGAGCTGAACCTGGGCCTGCATCTCGTCGACCGACACGTCAGGAAAACTCGTGAACCTTGCCATCCCAGCATTGTTGACCAGCACATCGAGACCGTCCCAGGCCTCGGCGATCTCCGCACCAACGCGCGACACTGCCACGGGATCGGCCAGGCCAGCTGCAGAAGTTCGTATCGTTCCTCCCGAACTGTTCAGCGACGCTGACGCCGATGCGAGCTTTTCAGAGTCCCGCGCGATCAGCCACAGGTCGGCTCCCTCGGAAGCGAACGCGGACGCAATCGCCAGTCCAATGCCATCGCTGCCTCCAGTGATGACGGCTTTCAGATTCGCAAGGCGACCTGTCATCGCTGCGTACTCCGGTAAAGATGAGGACGAAGAAGTCGAACCGCCGCAGAAACGATGTGAGGAAGGAGAGTTCGTGAGCGCGGCGTGCCACTACTCATGGCGGTGACCCGAACCTGTTCGGCACGAATGTGTCTGAGGGCACATCATGACGTGACAGCACGACACCCGCACAGCCCGACCGGTTCTTCAGAATCGGTTCTTTTGTTCGAACTTCCGCAGCCGAGCGTCCGCTATGAAGGCAGCCAATCTGATTCGTCGACTTCATCAGCACCGCATGTGGGTCACCCAGCGGCTGCTCGAGGCGGTGCGTCCGCTCAGCGACTCACAACTCCACACACCAATCGCGATCGGCCAGGGATCTGTCTGGCGGTCCCTCACTCATCTGCTCGCGGCCGAATATGTCTGGCTGGAAGCTCTTTTGGGAAATGAGTCCCCCCTCACGCCGGGAGATGTGGAGGGGAAGTTACCCGGGAATCAACAGGGACCGGGAGCCATCGCCACGCTGGACGAACTCGCCTCGCGATGGGACGAACTCGACCGACGCTGGAACCGGTACCTCGGCTCGCTCACCGAGAACTCTCTCGACGAAGTGATCTACAAAATGAGCACCAGTTCGGGCAGTCGCAAGCGGCACGGGACCCGCCGTGCCGACGTGCTGCTGCACGTCTGTACGCACGCCCAGTACACAACGGCCCAGTTGATGAACATGCTGCGGCAACTGGGCGTCGCGCCGCTTCCTGATGTGATGCTCATCACACTGGCGCGGCAGGAAGCGACACAAGAAGGATCTCCGTCATGACCACGCTCGCCATCATGCTCGGGCTGCTGATCGCACCACTGCTCGTCGGTCCTGGCATCAACCGAATCACCGGACGCACACTCGCCAGCGTCCGCCAGCTGGGCTGCATCGGTGTCGCGCTCGTCTTCTGCTTTACTGGTGTCGGCCACTTCATCCTGACAGAGCCGATGGCAGCAATGTTGCCTCCGTGGGTGCCCGGACGGATTCCATTGGTCTATGTGACCGGCGTGATCGAAATTGCCGCGGCAGTGGCCATCCTGATTCCCCGGTGGCAATCGATTGTCGGCCGCGGGCTGATCGTGATGCTGATCCTGTTTCTGCCCGTCAACATTTATGCAGCCCTTGCCCGGGTCGAGATGGGGGGCCACGAGCGGGGGGCCGATCTACCTGCTTGTTCGTGTTCCGCTCCAGTTCATCCTGATCGGATGGATGGATCTGGTGGATGGCCGTGCGGCCTGAAACGTCACAACCCGTGGGCCACACCCCTGCCGATCTCACATGAGGGGAATCCGCGAACTGTGACCAGACGCCGCGGCCCTGCACTTTCAAACGGGCATTGCGTCGGGATGCTGACAAACTCACGATGGCTGGTCTTCTCGTGCACGAGATACACGACCTGCGAAGAAAGCACCACCGATGGAACCACGGATCAGCCTCATCACGCTCGGGGTGGACGATCTCGAGCGATCGTTGCGTTTCCACCGGGACGGACTCGGCCTGC
>CAZUXX010000697.1:0-2346 GCA_964624215.1 uncultured Planctomycetaceae bacterium | reverse complement strand
CAGATACGACAGCACAATCACCACGTCTCGACAGCGACGACGTGCATCCGGACTGGCGAGCATGGCCCCCGACAGATCGATCACGGCAAGCGTCAAGGTCGCGCCGGGATGGTGATCTGTCAATCCTCATGCCCCCCGGACCGTTCGAACCCGATGTTCTGGCCGGGTTGGTTTCACCTCACGACACGGTAGTCGCTGCCGGTTTCACCCCGAAAATCTTCTCTGTCTTGTGGAGACCGCCCGGAGTCCGCAGTCAATAGTTCCCGCGACAGTGGAATGTTCGTGACATCGAAGTCGCCGAAGTCGCCCTGATCGGCTGACCCCGCCCGCTCTGGTGTGTAAACTTGTCGTGGGCGGGGTGCGCCCTCGCAATCAGGGAGTCGGATTGTCGATGGTGTTGGAAGACGGCCGACTCGCAGCAGCCGGCCGCGGAATCCGTACTCGCATGACCGCTGCCGCGGGCCGACATTCGCGAGGGGAATTCATGCATCCGCGAAGTCAGACCGAACTCCTCGACCGCCAACTCGAACGGTTGCGGTCCGGAGAGAGTGATGCCATCAACGGGCTGCTCTCCCATGCCTCGGCACGGTTGGAGCATTTGACACGGAAGATGCTGGCGGGCTTCGCCCAGGTGCGGCGCCATGAACAGACCGACGACGTGCTGCAGAACGCTTACCTGCGGCTGACGCGGGCACTGAGCGATTCGCCCCCCAACGACCTGCAGCACTTCTTCCGGCTGGCGGCACTCCAGATCCGCCGCGAACTCATCGATATGGCCCGCAAGTACTCCGGAAAGAAGGAGCTCTCGCTGCAGGCAGCCGATGACGAAGAGGGCACCCCGGGCGCCTTCGATCCGGGAGAAAGGACCAACGACCCGCGTCGGATCGCCGAATGGACGGAGTTTCACCGCTGCATTGCAGAGCTTCCGGAAAAAGAGCGCGAAGTCGTTGACCTGCTGCTCTACAATGGCCTGTCGCAACAGGACGCGGCCGAAGTCATGCAGGTCGACGTGAGGTCGATCAAACGATACTGGCAGCGTGCCAGGCTGGCACTCTTTGAGCGACTTCAGGGAAGTCCGACCTCGCCCGTCAGCCTGTTGATGCACGAATAAGCGAATGAATTCTTCGACTGTCGACCGTCAGACCGAGCAGGTGCTCGAAAACCTGCTGATGGCCTGGGAAGAGGTTTATGAGCAAGGGCAGAACCTTCCGGCGGAAGAGCTCTGCGCCGACCACCCGGAACTGGCGGCGGAACTGCAACGCCGCATCAATGCGCTACTGCGGATGGAAAAGCGGTTCGGAGCCACGGGGGGCATGGAGAGCGCGGCATCACAACCTCCGCCGGAACCTGAACTCACCGGCCCGGTCTCGCTGTCATCGATGTATTCGGTGCTCAGACCGCATGCAGAGGGGGGACTGGGTGAAGTCTACCTGGCGCATGACTCGTGTCTGCAGCGGGAAGTTGCTCTCAAGACGCTCAAGGCGATTTGCGAGAAGTATCCCGACCGCAAGGACCGCTTCCTCCGCGAAGCCAGGGTGACAGGTCAGCTGGAACACCCGGGAATTGTTCCCGTCTACGGACTCGGAACCACCCGGGACGGGAAACCTGTCTATGCGATGAGGTTCATCCGCGGGGAAAGTCTCGATGAGGAGATCCTCGAGGCCCACTCGCGCGGACTGAAGCCGGCCATGCTCCGCAAACTGTTGCGGCATCTCGTCTCGGCCTGTCGAACGGTGCACTACGCGCATACCCGCCGCGTGCTGCACTGCGACCTCAAGCCGATGAACATCATGGTCGGGAAGTTTGGCGAGACCTTTGTCCTCGACTGGGGAGAGGCACTCGTCATCAATCCGCACACGCTGGCGACCGAAGGTCCGGTTCCCGCAGCAACCGATATCGAACGCTCCACCGACAGTCCGGCCGGTGGCACTGTCCCCTACATGGCCCCCGAACGCCTCGACGGAGAGGGTGCCGCGCTCGACCCGACGTCGGATGTCTACAGCCTGGGAGCCACGCTGTACAAAATCCTCACCGGTCGCGACGCCTTCCGTTCGACCAATCGGCACGAACTGGTCGACACGATCCTGCGAAACGACTACCCGTCGCCACGACAGATCAATCCGGGCATCTCCAGGACACTCTCGGAGATCGTGGCCAAAGCGATTATTCCGGCCAGGGCCGCATAGAGGTAACCGAAGGTCTCCGCTACCCCCTCATTCTCCCCGTAGGAGTGCAATCCGCTCAGGAGGTAGTTTACCCCCCAGAATGTCATCAGCACCGAGGCAAACGCCAATACCGATGCAAGATTGAAAAACCAGTCGTTCTTCAGCCTCTTCACCAGGTGGG
>CAZUXX010000696.1:0-2349 GCA_964624215.1 uncultured Planctomycetaceae bacterium | reverse complement strand
GATCCACGACGAGGAGGGTGCCGCTGTCGGCATCACCACCTGCGAGCACGGCTTCGCCCAGTCCGGGGGTGAGAAGCGTGCGGATCAGCGGGAGGAGTGACTCCGCCGAGCGGAACCGTGTTCTGACGACTTTGGCCTGCATGCGCACGCGCGAGCGGGACAGCTGGGCGGCTCGCGCCTGTGGCAGGACGAGGCGATAGTCGGCCTCGTCGACGATGCCGCATCCGAGGGAATCCATGACGGCGCGGGTGACGGATTTCAGGGAGGCTGTCATGGAGAGGGTAATTTCTCCGTGAACCCCCTGCCCCAGCACGAGGTTTCCGGCTCCCGCTTGCGCGAGTGCCGCGATCACCTGTTCGGGCGAGGCACGGTCGAACCGCGCTTCCCAGACACGTGCGTCCGTGTCGAGGGGCCGCAGTGAGACACGGGACTCGGTCGCGGGTTGTTTGGGGGAACTCTCTGTTGGTCGGGTGACGGCCTCTTCCAACTCGGACTGCCGGCGAGTCAGTTGTGAGAGGTCGTCTTCAAATCGTGAGAGGAGTTCTGTGAGGGAGTTGTCGAGTGAGACTTTGGCGGGCTCCGCCGGCTGCCGGGTCGGGTTGTCGGCAGCTTCTGCCGGTTGAGCTTTCAGCGATTGGACATCCTCACGGAGTCGTGCCATCTCCTCGGCGAGCTGTTTCAGCGGAGCGGCGAGGGGATCGGCGGTGCGGTCGGGGAGATCAGCATTCGACACGCGAGTGTCGGTTGTGGGGATGATTTCACTGCCAACAGAGAGACTCTCCGATTTTTCTGTCGGCCGGTGCTCGTCGAGGGCGGCGACGTGGAGCTCCGGCGGAGGAGGGAGTTCTTCGTATCCGCGTCGGCGCGAGATGAGTCGTGCCGGCATGTGGGAGGCCGGGCCGTCATCGAGGACGGTGACGATGGAAGGGGCCGGTGGCGGTTCCGGGAGAGGAGTGTCGGGTTCGCTTTCCGGTTGCGCGTCAAGTTCGAAGGCGAGGGCCAGTGGGTCGGGTACGGGCAGATCCCGTCCCCCTTCGGGTTGTGACGGTGGCGTGGCAACGCCTGTGGGAAGGCTCTGCGGATGGCGACGCCGCACGACATTGGGTGCAGGGTCGGCGTCGGCGACCTCCGGCTCGGTTGAGCGGTGAGGTGCGGTGCCGGGAAAGTTCCACGCCATCAGCACAGTCAGCGCCAGACCGGCGCTGAGCATCGAGATCGCTGCGCGCAGCGGACGAGACGGCATGATGCGGTGATGATCAGACAGAACGCGACTTTGCGGCGAGACATTGCCGTAATCTGTCTATCGGCCCCAGGCAGGGGGCGACTGGCGTCAAAACCGTTCCAGTCGCCGTGTCCGATGCGATCGTCATTGTTTGACCAGCCTGCCGGTCGGCGGTCCACCGGGAAAAAAGAAAAGCGCGGCAAGGTCCCCTCAAAGCTCCCAGCTTTCCTTGCCGCGCTCCCGGATGTCTGAAGCACGGGCCACTCCCGATTGGCGCGTGGAGTGGCGTCGCGGTGGGCCGTGGCCGCACCGATCGATGAAACATACGACGGCTGGGCGCGGAGTCAAAAGTTTTCGGGCCATTCCAGTGAGGAGTGGAGGCTTTCCCCTCGATTGCCTATTCAATCACTCCGACTCAACCACAATGGGGAGCGATCGGCACGGCGGGCCCTGGATTCCATCAGAAGGGACGAAGCATGACACGGATCGAAGCCTGGTCTGCAGCGGGTGCGGGAGAACCGCTCAAGAAAGCTGCCGTTGAGTTGGGCCCTATCGGACCCGAAGAGGTCGAGATTGCGGTGGAGCATTGTGGAATCTGCCACTCCGATCTCTCGGTGCTTGAGAACGAATGGGGCACTTCGGTTTACCCGGCGGTGCTGGGGCACGAGGTGATCGGTCGCGTGATTGCGGTTGGCGAGCAGGCTCGCGGCGTTGTTGAAGGTGATTGGGTCGGTGTGGGATGGACCGCGGCGAGTTGCCTGCATTGCCGGCAGTGCCTGTCGGGGAACCAGCAGCTGTGTGCAGAAGCGCTGCCGACGATCATCGGACACAGTGGTGGCTTCGCAGAACGGGTTCGGGCGCACTGGTCGTGGGCGATCCCGTTGCCGGAGGGACTCGACCGTTCGTCGGCCGGACCGCTCCTGTGCGGTGGAATTACGGTGTTCAATCCGTTGCGGAAGTTTGACGTCAAGCCGACCGATCGTGCCGGTGTGGTGGGGATCGGAGGACTGGGCCACATGGGGCTGAAGTTTCTGCGGGCCTGGGGTTGCCATGTGACGGCGTTTACTTCGAGCGAATCGAAGTTTGACGAAGCCCGTGAGCTGGGGGCTCACGCGGTGGTCTCCAGC
>CAZUXX010000695.1:0-2351 GCA_964624215.1 uncultured Planctomycetaceae bacterium | reverse complement strand
CGGAGGTCTCCAGGGCGTTCGTGAACTGCTGAGTCACGTTCCTGACCCCGAGGTGGTGGCAATCATGCACGCCACGACGCTGGTCACGAACGCGCTTATCGAGCGCAAAGGATCCCGCATTGGCCTGATTACCACGGACGGATTCCGTGACGTTCTCGAAATGCGGCGTGAACAGCGATACGACGTCTACGATTTGTTCATCCAAATTCCACCGCCGCTTGTACCACGCCACCTCAGGGCTGAAGTCCCTGAAAGAATCCGAGCCAACGGCGACGTCATGGTCCCGCTTGATGAGGAGCGACTGCGCGAAGCTGCACGGTACCTGATTGAGGAACAAGGCGTGGAGGCGATCGCCATCGCTTTCCTGCACTCGTTTCGGAACGACCTACATGAAGTACGTGCCCGGGAGGTTATTCAGGAGTGCTACCCGGACATATACATTAGCATCTCTTCTGAGGTCTCACCTGAGATTCGGGAGTACGAGCGGTCGTCCACCACCACGGCAAATGCGTACGTCCAGCGCCTGGTCGAGGACTATCTGGCTGAGCTGGCAACCGGATTCGCTGACATCGGCTACGTCAATGACTACTTCATTATGCTCTCAGCAGGAGGGCTGACAACACAGGAAACAGCCAAGCGCTTTCCGGTGCGCATGATGGAGTCAGGACCGGCAGCAGGAGTCTTGGCGGCGATTCACTACGGAGCCCAGGTCGGGCAGTCCAACCTGCTCTCGTTTGACCTCGGGGGCACCACAGCCAAATTCTCGATTGTCCGGGACGGCCAGCCTAACACGGTCAGCGAGTTTGAAGTCGCCCGGATCCACCGGTTCAAGCACGGCAGCGGACTCCCCCTCAAGATTCCAGTCATTGATATGATCGAAATCGGTGCCGGCGGAGGAAGTATCGCTCGCCTCAACGAGCTCAACCTGCTCCAGGTCGGCCCAGATAGCGCGGGGGCCGATCCAGGTCCAATCTGCTACGGACAGGGGGGCACGTTACCAACAGTAACGGACGCCGATTTGCTCCTCGGTTACCTGAACCCAGCCTATTTCCTCGGCGGCAAAATGCAACTCGATCTTGAGGCGGCGAGAGAGGTCTTTGCCACCAAGCTCGGGGCTCAACTGGGTCTCGATGCCATCGAAGCGGCTTCTGGTGTCTACGAGGTCGTCAACGAGAACATGGCGGCGGCGGCTCGTGTCCATATGGCTGAACGCGGCTGCAATCCTGAGCAAAACACAATGATCGCGTTCGGCGGTGCGGGACCTGTCCACGCTTATCGCCTGGCGGAAGCGCTATACGTGCGCACTGTGGTCTGTCCGATCGGTGCTGGGGTTGGTTCCGCCATCGGCCTGCTCGCAGCGCCGATGAGTTTCGACTTGTCGCAATCGCTCTTGTCGCGCCTGGACGCCATGGACTGGGCGGAAATTGATCGCACGTTCGCCAGCATGGAGCATCGCGCTCGTGAAATCCTGGCCTCTGCCCAACTGGAGATGGATGCGGTAACCATTGAGCTAAGTGCCGATGTCCGTCACGTCGGCCAGTTCTTTGAGTTCAACATCCCCCTGTCTCCAGAAATCATTGCGAATCGAGACCTGGACGCATTCGCTGAACTCTTTTTTGACAAGTACGAGTTACTCTACGGCCATTCGAATCGCGCAGTGCCGATCGAGGTTGTGAACTGGCGTCTACGTGCGTCGGGACCACCTCACGCGCTGAAACTCAATCCACCACCGGCCAACCAACGAGGCCTTGATGTCGCGTACAAGGGAACGAGACCGGTCTGGTTTGCCGACGGTCAGGGCTTCCGTGATGTCGCAGTCTATGATCGCCTCCTCCTTGCGGCCAATGACCAGATCGAGGGGCCAGCGATCGTCGAGGATATCGAGTCGACCGTCGTCGTCGGGCCCAATTGGGATCTTGCCGTACACCCCTCGTACTCGCTCATCCTGTCCCGAGTTCGATAGCCGCCGGAGCCAAGAGATTCCCATGTCTGATACGATCGCAACGTTTGATCCCATCACGCTGGAGATCCTCCGGAGCCGCCTGATGGCGCTGACAGCTGAGGCCGAATCCGCCCTGTTGAAGGCGTCGTTCTCAACGATCATCTCGCTATCACAGGACTTTACAGTTGAAGCTCACGATGCGCGTGGGGTGGGACTGGCCCAATCACGACGCAGTGTCGCCGAGTTCTCGGCACTGCTACCCCTGACCGTCCGCCATTTCCTTGACCGCTATCCGGCCGATACGCTGCAACCGGGCGACATCCTGATCACGAACGATCCCTGGCTCTGTGCCGGCCACCTCGGCGATTTCACTGTTGCCATGCCAGTCTTTCACAACGGTCGGCTCATT
>CAZUXX010000694.1:0-2352 GCA_964624215.1 uncultured Planctomycetaceae bacterium | reverse complement strand
GACTGGGTGATGTCACTCGATCCGTTCTTCGTCTCAACCCTCTTCGGAGCCCTCATTGGGATGGGAGTCCTCCTGGCAGGTCTGGCGGCAGTCGTCGCGTGTTACTGCTTCACTGCCCCTGTCGGGCCTGCGGACGATGCCGCCCTGCCGGACCTTGCCAATCTGCTGCTCGCCTTCGTGATGCTCTGGGCATACATGGCACTCTCTCAGTTCCTCATTATGTGGTCGGGGAACCTCCCCCGCGAGGCACACTACTACGAGATCCGCAATACCGGGGCCTGGAACGCGGTCTCCGTGTTCCTCGTCGTGGGAGGCTTCGTCGTCCCTCTCGGTTGCCTGATGTCCCGCTCCTTCAAGCGGCGACGGAAAGCCGTCGGCACGCTCGCCCTCTGGCTGCTGCTGGTGCATCTCGTCGAGCTCTGCTGGCTCGTCCTCCCGCGGGGAGAAGCCAGCGCTTCTGCGTCGGTCGCCATGGTGATCCCGGTGTCCGCCTGCGTCATCGGTCTGTGGAGCCTGCTCCTCGTCCCTCCCCGAGGCACCGCGAATGGAGGTGAGCATGGCCAACTCGCATGAACACGACGTCCAACACGACGAACCCGATCTCACCGAACCGATTCAACGGGGTTACCAGCCCGAATCCGTTCATGTGCGGGCGATCGGCGCAACGGGAATCGCTCTGGTGCTGCTCGCCGCCTTCGGGCTGGTCGTGGTCGCCGGCATCATGTGGTCCTCCGGAGACGTCGAGCTGGTCCCCGCCTCGAAACAGTGGGTACTGCAGGAAACCGATCCGGGAGTTCGACCCAACCAGTCCTACGAACGGCAGCAGCGACACGTCGAATGGACTGAGCAACTGAGCAGCTACGGCTGGGCCGACGACGACCGTCAGTACGCACGCATTCCTATCGAGCGGGCCATCGACATCCTGGCCCGTGAGGAAATGCAGGTTCCACTCCACGCCCCCGGCGAACAGTCCCTGCCCCCCGCCGCGGAGGAGGACGAATGAATCCGGAACTGCAGTTCGTCCCGGAAGCGGCTTCCCGCTCGGCCACCGAGACCGATCTCCTCTCGCTCACGCTTCTCGGAGTCGTGACGCTGTTCTCTCTCGGGATCGCTCTCGCCATCGTCTACTTCGTCGCCCGCTACTGGCACACCCGCGAAACAGACCGCCACGTGCGGGCCACCAAAGCCATGTTCTGGGCCGTCGAGATCACCTGGTCCGTCGTGCCGCTCATCATCGCACTGCTGATCTTCTGGTGGGGAGCACGGCTGTACATGCGCAGGCAGCAGCCGCCCGACTCCGCTATCCAGATCTCCGTCGTTGCCAAGCAGTGGATGTGGAAGATCGGTCACGCCAGCGGACCTCGCGAAATCAACACCCTGCATGTCCCGGCCGGACGCCCCGTCCGCCTGACCATGATCTCCGAGGATGTCATTCACAGCTTCTACGTCCCCGCCTTCCGCACCAAACAGGATGTCCTCCCCGGCCGGTACATGACCCTCTGGTTCGAGGCGACCCGCCCGGGGAACTATCACCTGTTCTGCGCCGAGTTCTGCGGAACCGACCACGCCAGGATGATCGGAACCGTCGTCGTCCAGACCCCCGAGGACCATGCAGCCTGGCTCGCCGAACAGAACGCGATGACGGCCGCCCAGCGCGGAAGCCTGCTGATCGAGCGTTCCGGCTGCCTGCAGTGCCACGGCCCCGAAGGCAACGGCAGCGGCCCTCCGCTCGCGGGACTCTACGGCCGTCCGGTTCTGCTCAGCTCCGGCGAGCGCGTCATCGCCGACGAATCCTACATCCGCCGCTCGATCCTCACTCCGCAGGCGCAGGTGCATGCCGGCTTCCAGCCGGTGATGCCCACCTTCGAGGGCAAACTCGAGCCCGAAGAGATCCTCGACATCATTGCCCACCTCCGCTCGATCGCCGACGCCAGCGAGCGGAGTCGCGGTCCGGGCATCCAGACAGGACCACTCGACAGTCCGGGAGACACTCCGCCCGCCCAAACCGGGCCCACTCCTGAGACGGGAGACAACTGACGCGATGGAGCACCAGCGGCACTATCTCAACGACGGCCGGACGCTCCGCTCGTGGCTGTTCACCACAGACCACAAGCGCATCGGCATCCTGTACATGCTCTCAATCACGTTCTTCTTCCTCGTGGGAGGTGCCGCCGCTGTCCTCTTCCGCCTCGAACTGATGACCCCCGAAGCAGACCTGCTGCAGGCCGACACGTACAACAAGCTCTTCACCATGCATGGCATCATCATGGTGTGGTTCTTCCTCATCCCGGCAGTGCCCAACGTCCTCGGCAACTTCCTGATCCCGCTGATGATCGGCGCCAAGGACCTCGC
>CAZUXX010000693.1:0-2352 GCA_964624215.1 uncultured Planctomycetaceae bacterium | reverse complement strand
TCGGGCCCGAAGTCGGGCTCCGGGGTCCCTTCGGCAGTGATCAGCTGAATCTTCGCAGGAAGTGGGCGCCCGTCCTGATCGACAACCTCGACCTGCAGTGAACCGGGAACAAATTCGGGGACGCGCAGCGACTGCTGCTGCTCGGCGGCTGACTGGATACGCACGGGCGTCGTCATCAGGTCCAGGCCGTTGAAACGAATAGTGGCCACATAATCACCGGGCTGCAGCGGAGCGTCGGCGATCCCGCGGTCGTTCGCATGGAGAGTTCCCGCATGGTTGCCGTCACGGCTGAGATCGACACTCGAGTGAGCGAGCGCCCGGCCGGACGAGTCGCGAACCGCGAATTGCGCTTTCGTGGTCTCGTTGCCGCTCGCGTGGGCGTACGCCGCGTCGACGTGCGCCAGAGAACGGCCGGCCGTCAGTGTGCGTTCGAGCGAGAAGGTTTCACCGGGCTGCAATTCGACTGTACCGGGATGCTCCGGACGGATGTACTTGATCTCCGACGTGCGGACAGTCGTGTTGGACTGCAACTGGAAGCCTTCGGCCGCGAATCCGTAAGCCTGCTGCCAGAACCGGTCTTCGAACCAGTAGCGATCGAGCGTTCCATTGGGAGGGACCGCGAAGAGTTCCTTCCCGTGGTCAGCCCGCAGATCGTCGACCAACTCCACTTTCTGGATGTTTTGTGAGTGGTTCGTGAAAACGGTCGTGACCCGCAACAGCGGACTGTGCACCTCCAGCGCGTACGTCACCGCGACATGAGGCCGATCGTCCGTTCCCTCGGAGACGACATTCAGCGTCGTGCGACTCCCCCGGCGATGGGTTCCCTCGTTGAGTTCAAGATCTTCCCCGTCAACATGCGCGGTCCAGCTGCGGAAGGGGAACCTGCGGCGGCCGGGATAAAACCAACTGAGCTGATCGCTTTGTGCATCACGCGCGGTCAGATCAACGACGGCTCCTGCAATATCGCGGACAGTCATGTTTGCATGGCGCGACGCGATGGGCTGGGCAATGACCGCGACGAGGTGTTCGTTGCGAAGCACGACATCGCCGATAATCGCATCGACCTCCTTCCCTTCGGGAGCAGCTTCGTGCCAGTTCTCCTCCGAGAGGACAAACAGCTCGACCGGTTCGACAGCGGTCGCGATCGAGGTGGCCCGGAGGGTGAGGCAGACGGCAGCAAATCCAGCGAGCAAACGATGATTCATCTCGGTCTCCGACACCAGGTGATCAGTCAGCCGCAGGATACGCATCAGCCTTGATGAATTCGAGTGGACCGGGAGGGGACGGAACGCAGCCGGAGACATGTGGGTCGCAGGGCAGGGCGTTGGCAGGTGGACGGGGCCGGGATCGGAGTCATGCACGAGGGGCCCCCGGTCGCCAAACGAGGCACTATCTGAGGCTTGCCATCAGCCCCCCCAGACTGCGCAGCTTCGCGGGACCACGTGACCGGCGCGGCGAACACGATCCGTGCCTTCGTGCTGCAAATCACAACGGGTCTCTTCGACAACACGTGAGCATCTGGACGATAGGTGTGGTGTTCGCTGCGTTCAGGGACGAACCGAACGCAGCGCGCCCGTGGAATCAGAAAGAGTTTTCGCAAGGCATGGAGGCCCTGCTGTGATCCGACCGCATTCAACTTTGCTGGCGCTGCTAACGATGCTGCTATCGTTTCCGGCGACCTCGGCGCAGGCCCAGCTGGTGCCCGGCAGCGGCGTGCTGTTCAACACGGACGACTTTGAGGCTGAGGACTGGAGCTGGTCGTACAATCTGCCGAAGTCCTCGAAGGAGGAAGACGAGCAGATCCGCTATCCGCTGGCGGTGTCCGCGAACGGCAAATGGAAGGAAGGCCCCAAGCGCGGCACGCCCGATGTGGTGAAAACCGTCGAGGCACCTCCCGGTGGCCTTCCGGGGAGCAAGCGGGCTCTTTTGCTGCGGACCAAGGACAGCGGGATCCCCGGCCGCGTGAGCTATCAGATGAAGCAGGACGACTTCGTGATGGTCTCGCGGTCGATGAGCATCAGCTACGCTCCGCAGGTGGTCACCCGCGTGTATCTCCCCGACTGGGATGAGTGGGAGGACCGCCACGGCGTGACGTTCGGATTCCGAATCGGAATGCAGGGGCCCTACGAGAAGGTTCCGGACGAAGACGAGAATTTTCGACTCTTCCGTCGCGGGAAAAAGGTCAAAGTGATTGAGCCCTTCTACCCGGGCTTCTTCATCCAGTTCAATCCGAAGGAGCACCCGAACTTCACGCATGATCATGCGGTAATCCTGATTCGGGCTGACGAATACGGTCGGGAGATTCCCGGCCCGGCCATCCGCGAAACCGGCTGGTGGACCTTCGGGATGTCG
>CAZUXX010000692.1:0-2353 GCA_964624215.1 uncultured Planctomycetaceae bacterium | reverse complement strand
GCCAAGCCGCTTCGGACTCCCAGTGCTCGACCAGGAGGAAGAGGGAGGGGTCCGACTGCGAATGGTAGGCGGCATAACTGATGCACCCCGGCTCTGCCCGCGACAGGCGACCAATTTCGGTGAGGAGTTCACGAACCTGTGGGACATCCTCTGCATCCTTGACCGTCAGCATCACATTGAGGCAGAACATCGGTCACCCCATCTGCAGCATCGTGCGAGGCATAAAAAAACCGGCCACTGAGGGCCGGATACAGTCACTGAATTGAGACGAGCGGGACTACTCGGCCGACGCGGCCTGTTCGTCCTGCGACTTCTGCTCAATCCCCGGCACGTTGATATCGCCGATCCGGACACTGGTGTACTTCTGGCGGTGACCGGTGCGCTTCCGGTAAGTCTTGCGACGACGAAACTTCTGGATGTACAGCTTTTCCCCTTTTTCGACGGGGCTGACGACCGTTGCCGTCACCGTCGCGGACTCAATCACCGGTCGCCCGACGATGCTTGCCGCTCCGGCATTCGCCAGCAGAACCCGATCGAACACGATGTCCTGTCCCGGTTCGACACCGGCGCGGTAGTCGACCTGGATCACATCGCCGGACTGCACCCGCATCTGGCGGCCGCTCTCGTCAATAATCGCGAACATCGAACGTTTGTTTGTAAGTACGCTAGTCTGGGAACTGTCGGAGGTTCCGCGACGGAGACTGCTGCGGCAAAGTCCGCACCGTCCCCTGTGGCGAATGGGGGAGTTTATCGCGAGGCGGCCTGGCGGTCCAGTGACCCGGACGCCTGTTTGAGGCAGTTTCAACGGGTGATGCGGCTGGTACTGGCCGGGATGCCGCTCCCCGCCAGCAGGCCCCGCTCACGACTGGCATCTACGGAGTTGAAGGACCACAATAACCGATAGTCGGAGAATACATGTCCGCCGAAAACCGGAGCAGCATCATGTCTCGATCAAACCGTCGTTCCTTCCTGCAGACATCTTTGGCGTCGGGAGCCGCGCTGGCGGTCGGAGCCAGCCTCAAGCCCGCCCATGCCGCGGCCAACGATGAGGTCGGTATCGGTGTGATCGGTGCTGGCGGGCGCGGGGGTGAAGTCGGAGGCGGATTCAAGGGTCGGAAAGGGGCGCGGATCGTCGCGGTCGCCGATCCCGATGAGAATCGGGCGGGTGGCCTCGCCGAGAAGCTGGGGGCCAGTGACAGCTATCAGGATCTCCGCAAGTTGCTCGACAATCCGTCAGTGGACGCGGTGGTCATCACGACGTGCAATCACTGGCATTGTCTGGCCGCGATCTGGGCCATGCAGGCGGGCAAGGACGTGTACGTCGAGAAGCCTCTGTCGCACTCGCAGTGGGAAGGGCGGCAAGTCGTCAACGCGGCACGCAAGTACAACAAGATTGTCCAGTTGGGCACACAGCAGCGGTCCGACCCGTTGCAGGAACAGTTGAAAAAGTTCCTGCATCAGGACAAGGAACTGGGCGAGATCCAGTATGTCCAGGCGAATCGGCTCGGTGTCCGCGGGTCCATTGGCAAGCGGGAGACGCCGCTGCCGATCCCCCCGGGTGTCGATTACGACCTGTGGTGCGGTCCGGCCGAGATGAAGGACCTGTACCGCGAGAAGCTGCACTACGACTGGCACTGGGACTGGAACACCGGCAGTGGAGAGATGGGCAACTGGGGTGTCCACATCCTCGACGACATCCGGAATGTCGCCTACCAGGATTCGGTCTCGACGCCGAAGCGGATTCTCGCCGTGGGTGGCCGGGTTGCCTGGAACGACGCCGGCGAAACCCCGAACGTGCACTACGCCTATTTCGATACGGGCACGTTCCCGACACTGATCGTGCTGAGCAATCTTCCCAAGGGGCCGAAGGAACGGGGAAGTTGGGAGACCTCCGGAGGCCGACCCACGCGGGGTCCCGGGAGCGGATACGTTGTTGCGTGCGAAGGAGGTTACCTGCTCGGGCAGCGTGGCCGTGCCATGGCTGTCGACAAGGAAGGCAAGCAGATTCGCACCTTCAAGGGGGGTGACATGAACAAGCTGCATCAGGAGAACTTCCTGACGGCAGTTCGCGAGCGGGATCGCTCGATCCTCAATTCGGAGATCGAATCCGGTCACCACTCCTCCGGCTGGTGCAACCTGGCGAACATCGCGTACCGCGCCAGCGACGTCTATTCCCAGGGGACGGCCGAATCACTGGTTGGCGATATTGATGCGTGGGGTGTGCTGCTGCGGGAGATGCACGACCAGCTCAAGCCGTTTGGAGTGCGTTCCGACGAATTGCGCCTGAGCCCGATCCTGGAGCACGATCCCAAAACCGAATGGTTCACAGGCGAACATGCCGAGACCGCAAACC
>CAZUXX010000691.1:1074-2358 GCA_964624215.1 uncultured Planctomycetaceae bacterium | reverse complement strand
CTCCGGCCCGTGCATGACTGACCGCCTGCCGCACCAGGTTCTCCAGAGTCGGATCATTGTCGACATCCAGCCCGTGCCGGGATTCCGCCAGCACACCGCAATGACCATGATCCGTGAACTCGCAGAAACACAGATCGGTCATCACCAGCAGGTCCGCAGACTCCTCCCGAATCGTGCGCACCGCCTGCTGCACAATCCCCTCGTCCGAAAACGCGTCCGAACCGATCGCATCTTTCTCGGCCGGAATACCGAACAGGATCACCGCCGGAATCCCCGCCTCCCGCACGGCCCGGATCTGCTCCGGCAATTGGTCCAGCGAAAGCTGAAACTGGGCCGGCATCGACGAAATCGGGATCCGCTGCCCCTCTCCAAACCGCACGAACAGCGGCAGGATGAAGTCGTGCGGCGACAGGTGCGTCTCCCGTACGAGATCACGCAACCGGTGGTGCTGACGCAGCCGACGCAGTCGAGTCGCAGGAAACATCAGACTCTCTCAACCCTAACCCGGAGGCTCTCGGGCGACCGTGATCCGTCCGTCACCGCCCACCGATCGCCACATCCACGCTGGTTCTGCATGCACCCGGTGACCGCGATCACGCGCCCGTCACCCCGACCGGAATGACGCGGCCCCGCCGCAGTCGCGCTGCGCGGGGCCGGCGTTCACCTGCTCCAAGTACCCCCAAGGGGATTTGAACCCCTGTCTTTGGACTGAGAATCCAATGTCCTGGGCCTCTAGACGATGGGGGCAGGGACAGCAATTGTCGGCAGCGGCCCCGGTTCCGTCAACCACCGGCCAACCGCTTCTCACCTCCCCGCTCGCATCTGGCAAGCCATCGACCACGTGGTGACCACCAGCCTGGCCCTCAACCCCGACGACCGCTACCCCACCCC
The DNA here is from genome assembly GCA_964624215.1 of uncultured Planctomycetaceae bacterium. Classification (GTDB taxonomy): domain Bacteria; phylum Planctomycetota; class Planctomycetia; order Planctomycetales; family Planctomycetaceae; genus CAZUXX01. Next base: position 1,467 of record CAZUXX010000691.1, on the reverse strand, counting down.
GGTCGCCTGGCTCAATGACATCGAACAAGTCTACCGAGACCTACAGCCGCAACGGCGGCTTTCACCGCTGGCCGAGCGACTAACAGGGTTTGTCGCATGGCTTGCCGACAGGATTCGCGGACAATGAAAAGCCGAAAACGTCCGGGACGGCAATGCGGGTAGGTCGGTTGTTGCGTTACAAATCACAGTTAAACAGAACTTGTAACCGATAAGGAGAAATTCTATGCGTACCTGCCTCCGTCGGAAACCATTGAACAAAGTCAGAAGCTTTTTATGGTCTTTCTTACTGTTCTCTGCAGCGTCTGTTGCTGCTGTGGAGATTGATCAGCAGCCTCTGCTTGTTGCTAAGCCCGTGCCGGGAAATATGGCAATCATTGGATCTTTCGAGTTTCC
>CAZUXX010000691.1:0-1064 GCA_964624215.1 uncultured Planctomycetaceae bacterium | reverse complement strand
GGGTGTGTCGGTCCGGAGCACGCCGGTGACAAGTAATTGGACGCTCCCGTGGCGCCTTTATTTGTCACGGCGCATGGAGTCCAAAAAAAATCGGCTTGAAGGTGGGGACCAATTCATCGTCGCTGTGGTGGCGCAACTGCGGATGGCTTCATCACTGCCTGAAGTTTATTGCCATGCTCATCTGCGTCTGATCGTCCCACTTCAGCAGATTCCGAAGGGATCTTTACATTTACGCGTTCGTGATCTCGACCTCGGCTTTGCATTGCTACTCTTGAGAATGGTTGAGATGCCAAGGTAATGCGACAGTGGCCGTACGTCGTTAGAGCCATGGATTTGCAGATCAGTGGTGATGGTGGGAAAATCTCTGTAATCGCGAGACTCCAGTCACCCGTTCGTTCCGGTAATGTCGGCGCAACTGGAACGGTACCAACTCGGAAAGAGGAACCGGCGAGGGAGCCACCTCTGAGGTTGAACGGGGGGTAATGAGGCGGGCGATAATTGGAACACCCCTCAATCGGTACGACAGGATCATGCAAGGATGCCGTCCATGTCAGCGCACTGCTTACGCACTGTTCTCTCTGCGCTGGGTGTCCTGAATCTGCTGATCGGCTCGCCGCTTGCGGCCGGAGATTCGTTTGTGCTGCTGGAGACTCATGCGGCCCTCGCCGGATCGATCTCGGATCAGATCGGAAAGCCGATTGATCCGGCCGACCCGGATTCACAGGTCGCAGCAGCGTCCTTCCATTTGTCCGATCCGAGCGACTGCCTGGTCGACCCAGGTTGCTGTGGCACGTGTGGCCTCGACCGCGACGCGTGCGTTCCATGTATTACGGGGCTTGGAGATTCATCGTGGCGGGTGAAGCTTGTGCCCTACGGCTGGCTCTATGAGGTCCAGGGGGATGCGACCATCCGGGGGCTGACTGCGCCGGTCAGCGTGTCCTACCGAGACACGCTGCGTTCTCTGACACACGATGTCGACTTCATCTTTTCCGCCAAGCTGGAAATCGAGAACGATCAGTATGGCCTGATCGTGGACGGGTACTACGTGAAGGTCGATCTTGACA
>CAZUXX010000690.1:0-2384 GCA_964624215.1 uncultured Planctomycetaceae bacterium | reverse complement strand
TCGCCGTCACCGTTCGTGAAGGTGACGTCGACGACGGAGCCGCCGTACGGGCCATGCTCGAAACCGCCGGGCCCAGGCTCGTCTCACTGCTCTATGCCGTCGGCCACGAAGAAAATCACTGGATCCGTGAGCTCGTCGCGACCGCAGCGTCCGATGGCATCCAACTCGCCCCGGTCCGCAAAGCCCACCATCTCCACGACCGCATCGAAGCCGTCCAGGCACGCCGCGCTGCCCTGCTCGAGGGCGAGGACGTCCAGCAGCGAACCGACCGCATGCGACAGGAGTGCGCTGCGGCGACTGCGGAGCTCGAAACGCTTCGCAAACAGGTCAGCACAATCCGGGAAAATCTCGCAAACGAGCTGCCCGAGTGTCACAAGGCCTGTGACCAGTTGCAGGCCCGGGTCGACTGGCTTCACCTCGAATGCCAGTCGCTCCAGAGCGATCTCATCGAACTCGCGCAGCAGCCGCACCTTCCCGTCCGGCCCGCCGAATCGCCTTCGCATCTGCCGAGCGACCGCCTCTCGGAACTCGACCTCCGCATCCAGCACGTCCGGACCGTCCTCGAAGACCTCTCCCGGGAACGCACCAGCCGCAGTCTCGAAATCGCCGAGCTCGCCGCATCAGGGCGTGAGGACTGTGGCATCCTCTGCCAATTGCACGAGCAGCAGGTCCGCTGGGATCGCACAGAGGCAGAGCTGACATCGCATGTCGCACGGCTGCTCGCCGAACGTCAGCGGCTTACCGAAGGCTGCCCGCGATGCAGTTCAAAACAGGAGGCGTGCCCCCGCTGCGGTCGACAGCACGAGTCGCCTCCTGTACAGACCGTCCCCGACACGCAGCGGGAAACGTCACTTCGCTCGGCCTTGGCAGAACGAAGCGAACAATGGGCCCACGCGCGCGAAGAATGGAGGACCGCCTTCGCCCTCCGTCAGGAATGGATGCGACAACTCGAACACGTCATCCAACTCGAACAGCGCCTTGCGCAGCGCGAATTCGAGGTCCGCACGAAAGAGAACCGGCTCTCCGACTTCCTGCGGGAAATCGAATCACTCGACCTTCTCGAAGCAGGCATCGCCAGCCTGCAGGAGCAGGTTCGCGTCTGGGAGCCCGCAGCCGTCATTCAGCATGCCTCCAGCGTTCTACGCAGACTCACCGACGGCCGCTACCCCGAGATCGTCATCGAGAATGAATCACTGCAGATCCAGATTCGGAACGAAGCCGGACTGCTCCTTTCACTCCACTCCCTCAGCCGGGGAACACTCGATCTGGTCGCCCTCGCGATCCGCATCTCCCTCCTCGACGAGTATGCCCGCCGCGGACTGAAGTTCCCCATGGTCCTCGACGACGTCCTCGCCGACTGCGACGACGAACGGCTCAGTGCCGCAGCCAGAGAACTGGTGAGCGTCGCCTCCAGACACCAGATCATCTACTTCAGTTGCCAGGAACGCCTGCTCGCCGCGTTCGAGGCGATCGACGTTCCTGTACGAAACTTCCCCGGAACATCCCGGCGCCCCCGGGCCATCCCCGCCCAGGACTACGAACTCGAAGCGGCTTGGGCCCGTTCTCCGGCACCCGCACCGGTAGTGAAAGTCTGCTCCGGCGAATCGCAGGCCGCCGACACGACGCCCGTCGGCGACGAACCACCCCCCCGACGCCGTCAGCCGGATCAACCCTACTGGCTCAGCTCCGACAGCCCGCTCCATCTCCTCCCGTCACTGGGAGAGCAGATGGCCCGCCGGCTCGGAACAATTCGCCTGGCAACCATCGCAGACCTGGTGGCATTTGACCTCGAACAGTCCCCCATCAAACTGCGCGATCTGCAGATCACCGCGGCCCAGGTCCGCATCTGGCAGGCCGAGGCCCGGCTGCTCTGTTGTGTACCGGAACTGACCGGACGCGATGTGCAGATCCTCGTCGGAGTCGGAATCCTCCACCCGCAGGATCTCGCCGATGCCGACGTCGATCAGCTCTCCCGGCGCATCGATCGGCTCCGGGGAGACGGTCGCAGCGGTTGGGCCTCGAACGGACTCGTCTGGCCGGATCGGCGAGCAGTCCTTGGCTGGATCGAAGCGGGCCGCCGTGCCCGCACCTGGCAGCAGGCACTCGAAGCGGCCGCCAACGATCGTGGCTTCGACTCACAGAAACTCTCGCGTCGTGGGGGAAGACGCCTCCGTCTCGATCGCGGAACCCCGGCCGCCGGCAGACTCCGCACACACACAGGCCGTCGCCCACGGTTCAGCGATGTCCACGCGGCATCCAGAAAGCTTCGCCCGCACGTCACGCCATCCGGGGACGCTGGCGAGTCACCAGAGCAGGCGGCTGGCGACGAACCGTCCACAGACACCGCCCAATCCGGCCAGTCCACGACCGGGTTACGCTTCTTT
>CAZUXX010000689.1:0-2389 GCA_964624215.1 uncultured Planctomycetaceae bacterium | reverse complement strand
GCTCAAGCCGGCGCCACCTCCAGAGAGCGACTCGTACTCGACCTCGGAGCCGTCGACGTAGAGCGTGACGCCGGCCGAGGCGCTGTCGTCCACCACCTCGACTCGCACCACCGTCGCACCCTCGATCGTCGCCCCCTCCGACGGCGCCAGAATCCTCACCCTCGGCGTCGGAGAAGAGTAAACCGCCTCTCGCCCCCAACCGATCCTGTTAGACAACCGGTGAATGACTCGCCGCCTGGGTGGCCACCGGGCCGATCTCCTGCCAGATCGACTCCGCGGCCCGCTCGGCATCGGCGATACAGTCGGGAATCCCCACGCCCCGGTACGAATTCCCGCACAGCGCCAGACTCCGGTGCCGGCCTGTCAGCGACTCGATTCGCGCAACCCGCTGCAAATGCCCCACGTGATACTGCGGCATCGTCTGCGGATACCGTACCAGCCGCGACACGACCGGAGCTCCGGTCACTCCCAGAATGTCCTGCAGTTCCTCGGCAACAATCGCGTGCAACTCCTCATCCGGGCGATCGAACATCTCCGGTTGCAGGGCTCCACCGATAAACGTCCGCAACAGAACGTGACCAGCCGGTGCCCGGTTCGGGAATTTGCGGCTCAGGTACGACACTGCCAGGATCCGCCTCCCCTCCCGGTGAGGGACCACCAGCCCATACGCTTCCAGTGGATCACGCACCTCGGAGATCCGGTAACCGTTGACCACCACCACCGTCGACGCGAATTCGATCCCGCGAAGTTCCTCGGCAAGAGATCGATCAACCTCCTCCAGTATCTCCGCCGCCCCTCTCGACGGAGTTGCAACAATCACCGCATCAAAGTCGTGCTCGCGACACTGTCCCTGCTCGTCAGCAGCCGTCACGACATACGAATGGGGTTCGGCCGTCCGCCGGACCGAATCCACGCGGCAGGCCAGCCGCATCTCGACATTCGTCAGCCGTTCCAGCAATGCCGTCTGCAGCTGCCCCATCCCTTCCTGCAAGCTGACGAACAGCCCATAGCGGACACCGCTCGCCTCCGGGTCCCCCTCGGGCCTCGCACCTCCCGTCCTCCCGACAGACCGCTGGTTCACCTGCTCGGCCCGTTTGCTCAGATACAGACTGCCGTGTGTCCGCTCCATCTCACGAAACCGTGGTAGCGTCGCTTCGATACTCAGTCGCTCGGGATCGCCCGTGTAAATCCCACCCACCATCGGCTGGACTATCCGCTCGAACGCTTCACGCCCCAGCCGCCGACGCACGAAATCGGCGAGTGATTCATCCTCGGACAAGTGGGCCCGGCTCCGCACCAGCGGTTCACACAGCACACGCAGCTTCCCCAGCGGGCTCAACAGGGGCGTCTTCAGAACTGGCCATAACCGCGCCGGCGCCATCAGCTCGAACGACGAGGGAGTCTCGACCGGACGGCCACGCGCGAGAATCAGCGACCGCCGGTACGCCGGATCCGGCGCGATCAGTTGATCGTCCAGTCCCAGTCGGCGGCACAGTTCGATCCCCGCCGGTTTGTTCGTGATGAACATGTCGGCCCCGAGTTCCATCCGGAACCCGTCCACCAACTCGGTACCGAACACGCCACCCGGCCGCTGCGACGACTCGAACAGCACAACCCGCAGCGGCACTCCCGCCGCCCGGGACAATTCCGTCAGCCGGTGAGCAGCGGCCAGCCCGCTGATTCCGCCACCGATGATCGCGACCGATTGCTGCGTCTTCATAAAAGAAGGAGACACACCCTCTGCGTGCAGTCCGATTCACTTTCTCGCAGCCACCGGTTCCCGGCGACCCGCATTCACAGACCCGGCACGATCTCCGCCGTCCTGCCGTCATCCGCACTCAGGTACAGCGTCCCCGCCGTATGGACATGGTGCGGTTCCGTCAGGTCGTAGAACGCCGCCAGCACGTCGCGGCGACTCACCTGACCGAGGACCTTCCCGTCTTCCACCACCGGCAGGCGCCGGTAAGGCGTCGTCAGAAAGATCTGCGCAATCGACAGCAGGTCCAGATCCGCAGGAATGGTTCTGGCGTCATCGTCCATGAAGTGCTCGACAGTCGGCGTCGCCAAATGATCGTGCGCCGCCAGGTAAATCCCCGATTCCGTACCCGGCTCCCGGGCCAACTCTGGCTCCCGCCGTGCCGTCACCAGGTGTTGGACGAGCGACGTAAAGATACGTGAGTTCCTCAAAACGTCGCGACGACTGATCAGTCCCGCCAGCCGGCCATTCTCGAGGATCACCAGCCGGCGATACGGCGTGTCGATAAACATCTGCGCGATCCGGTGCAGATCCACATCAGGATCAATCACCCGCCCCCGGTCTTCGTCCATAAACAACCGGACCCTCGACGTGGGCAGCTGCTCGTACGTCGACTGCACGAGCAGACTCATA
>CAZUXX010000688.1:0-2395 GCA_964624215.1 uncultured Planctomycetaceae bacterium | reverse complement strand
CAAACCATTCCTTCACCGGCCAGTGCCCCACTTTCTTCACCGTGTTGTTGAACGTCAGACCCAGCACGGGCGAAAAGAACAGACCACTCACGAGCACGATCACCATCAGCGGCACGAGGTAAAACCCGCCGACGGCATGCCAGTCCCGAAGCACCGTGTAGAGCTTGCCGCGGATCCGCGGAACCCAGACCCGCACGTTCGATTTCCCACGCGGCCACCACAGATAGACACCAGTAAACATCAGAATGACGCCCCAGCAGGTCGTCACCTCGACGATGTACCTTCCCTTCTGGCCCAGCAACAGGTTGCGGTGCAGCTGCAGAACGATATGGAAGAAGTCCTCTTCCTGAACCTGCGTACCGAGCACGTCCCCCGTGTACGGATTGAGATAAATCAGCGTGTGACGTTCACTGGCCCGATCCTCTCCCTCCTGGTGACCGACGAAATGAACGGAGCGGTTCTCCTCCGGATACAGGCCGATCGCTTCGAAGTCATCCGAGCCCCAGTGTGCGGCTGCAATCTGCCGCAGCTCCGTATAGCTCATTCGCTCACCCTGCGGAGTGACCTGCAGCAGCGAACGGTCCCGCAGCTCGGTCAATTCCGTGCGAAACGTGTACAGGGCACCGGTGATCGCCAGAATCCACATCACCGGCGCTGTGTACAATCCGGCGTAGAAGTGCCAGCGCCAGACAACGGCGTACAGATCCTTCTCGCCCCGCGGGACGGGGACTTTCTCTGTCGAGGCGTCGATCGCCTCGACAGTGCCTGAGGGGCCGGGACTGGTAGAGGTCGACGCCATAACGATCTCGGTCGGAAAGGCGGATGAGCCGGGCTGTCAGCGACACCCTCATCGAGCGAAGGAGGTCGCCACCGCGTGTAGAAATCTCGCGTTCTCGTCGACGGCGATAACGCCTCAGAAACTCCCGGGAACCTCGCCACCACTGCGGGTCCACAACCCCCGGTAGACATTCCTGTCGATCGAGTCATTCAGCGTGCGGACGATTCCGTCCATCATCAGCACATTCACCCCGCCAGGATGCCAGCTGCGGGAGGCCGTCAGCTTGTTGGATCCCGACATCACATCGGGAATCAGGCTGTTCGGAGTGAGATAGCCATTCATGACCGGGCCTTCGGGGACCGATCCCCACAGCCACGTCGTCCCCCGACCCCCGTCCCATTCGGAGATGCTGCCGCTTCCGCTGTCGACGAAGGAATACAGGGCCGGGACGCCCGATGGCCCCATGGCCCGGAACCGCCGGGGTTCCATGAGGGGATCGCTGCTCGTCTCACGGGTTCCCGTCCCCCGGGTGATCTCTGCAAAGGCAAGGGTATTCGAAGTCCCGTCGGTCAGGTCGCGAAGCCGCACGCTGGATCCGACCCAGAACAGACCATTCCCCGGATTCATCGGGTGGATCTGTGGCGGGTCGGTTGATGTCCCGTCGCTCTGGTTGCCGGCATAGTTGGCCCCGGCGTACCTCACGTCGTCGATCGTATTGGTCATCAGCAGATTGACCTCCGATGCCGGATCACTGGGACACAGAAACATCTCGATCGTGTGTTCCGCCACCGGCCGCATCTCGACCGGCAATGCCACAAGTGCCGGATGTCCCATCTGGATGTTGAAGTCGATCAGGTTGTTGAGGTTGTTTTGCTCCGAGTACGGCAGCAGCCGGGCCAGTGGCGAGTGGTCATTCGGATAGGCGTCGGCCTGTCGGCTCCCCGCGTTCGGGAGCATCTCTCCGGTCGTTGTGGCGTAGTTGTGCAGCGCGATCCCGATCTGGTGCAAGTTGTTTTTGCACTGGGAGTTGCGCGCCGCCTCCCGCACCTGCTGAACCGCCGGAAGCAGCAGGGACACCAGAATCGCGATAATCGCTATGACGACCAGCAGCTCAATCAGTGTAAACCCTGGCCTTCGAGCGGGACGGCGGGACCGCATGGGAGAAGCCTTTCAGATATTCAGCGGAGGAAGCGGTGACAAGCCCGGGTGGGACGGTGAACTTGTGCGGTGGGATCAGTAGAAGGGGCCTCAATCAGGATGCAATTGAGACTCAGTCTCAAGGTTCTAGCGGCAGAAAATAGTTCGTCAACTAACTTTCTCTCCGGTTCTCACGGATGAAACCAGCGCATTCCCCGCGCGATCGCCCCCGCTCCAGAAGATCAAGAGGACGCTGACGTTCGGGAAGAAGTCGGCGTTCCTGGCAGAGCCGCCCCCGGGGACGTTCCTCGCCGGCAGCAGGTGACCTTCGCCCGCCGCCCGCAACTGAAGAACATCAGTATGAGCCGATCCCTCGGCAGTACCTCAAGATGTGAGCGGCAGAGCCCCGGGATGTGAGATGACGAACATCCGCCGGTGAGCTGAGGGACATCCGCCGGTGAGCTGAGGGACATCCGCCGG
>CAZUXX010000687.1:0-2408 GCA_964624215.1 uncultured Planctomycetaceae bacterium | reverse complement strand
GAGGTCGTCCTCGAACTCGGCGACCGCCCGAGCATGCTCCCAATCCCAGGTGTCGGAAATCCACTTGAAGAAGAGGATCGGGAAGATGTAAGCCTTGAAATCGGCCGGATCCACAGGTCCACGCAGCGAGTTGGCCGCATCCCAGAGACGGGATTCGAGTTCTTGTTGTGTCAATCCGGCCATTCACTACCTCACAGGGGCTTCCTGATCGTACAAAGCGATCCTGTCAGATCTCGACAGGCCCTTTGATGGTGGCTTACGACACTCACCGCGCAATCGGGGTGCCCTTCTACTCACTATCGACTGGTGCCCTGGGCAAACTTGAGCCTCCCGCTGTTTCTGACGAGACGCTGCCCGCCGTGGAGTCCGCGAGAGCCTAAGGCACGCCTAGCCGGGCACGCTGCAACGCGTTACAACGTCACCCAGGCATGAGACGCGGGAGCCGTCGACACCAGGTCCAGGTCGTCAGATTCCGTCAGCAGAAATGAGATGTGCCCCGCATGAGAGGGCGTCCGACACGTATCTTCGCGGTGTGCACTCGCAGGACCAGATAAGGGCGGCTGCGTTCGCGTACGTCGACGACTTGAGCGACCACGGGCTCGTGCCGTTGACGCGGATGCAACTGAGCGGCTTCACTTTCGGAGGCCAGCGAATCCACTTGGTGGGGCCACAAGGCATTTTCAAGCCTGCGGGTCTCGATCTTCCAATCTCGATTTTGACCGTCTACCGCCAGCCCGGCGAGGAGCGACCGTACGACGATCAGATAGATGAAAACGACTATCTCCTGTATCGATACCGCGGTACGGATCCAAGTCACTATCAGAACCAGTGGTTGCGACGCGTGCGCGATATCGGAGTGACTCTCCTTTACCTGGAGGGAGTGGCAGAGGGCCGCTACCTGCCTTCGGCGGCGGCCATCATCGAGGACCACCCCGAATCGCTGACGTTTGGGGTGCAGCTGATGCCGATCGACGCCGCTGCAATCGGCGCGGTCAACGCTTTTGCCCTCGATCCGGCGACCCGACGCCATTATCGGGCGCTGGTGCAAAGACGCGCGGGGCAGGCGCGGTTCCGGGAATCCGTCCTCGACGCGTACGCCAGTAGATGCACACTGTGTCGGCTGGGGCATCGGGTGTTGTTAGATGCTGCCCACATAGTCTCATACGCCGACGGTGGGTCTCACCAGGTAAGCAACGGGCTGGCCTTCTGCAAGATCCACCATGCCGCCTACGACTCAGACATTCTTGGAGTGCGCCCCGACGGGGTGGCCCAGGTACGACGTGACATCCTCGAAGAGATCGACGGACCGATGCTGCGACATGGGCTTCAGGAGGCGCATGGCGTTCGACTGCTGCTGCCTCGATCAGCGGCTTCGCGGCCGTCGTTTGAGGGACTCGAGAAACGGTGGGAGAGGTTTCGGGACTTGGGGTGAGCTCTATGGACTTAGTTGATGCGCTCGGCGAACTGGACCGGAGGATCCGAATCCATCTCCCGTCAAGTGAAGCAGGGGTCCGCGAGACTTTGGCGCAAACGATACGAGAGACCTTGGCGAGCCCGCCTGGAGACGTGGAAGTTGAGGCCTCCTTCGGACTGAAGCGCCATGACGTGTTAATCCACTCAAGCCGCACCGCGATCGAGCTGAAATTCCACCGCGAAACCCCGGGGGGGAGGAATCGGCCGCTCACGATGCAGTACGGGCAACTGCTCGCCGACGTACGCAAGTTGGCAGCCAACACCTTCTTGTCAGGTCGGGTGCTGTTGCTACTGACCGACCGAGCAGGCCTCATCCATTTGAAGAACAAACCGGCGCTCCCCGGATCTTGGGGCAGCAATCGTGCGATCACAGCGAGCCAAGTCGCCGCTCTTGCTCAGTCTGCTTCAGGACCAGCGACCGCTGAGGGGCCCTGGATTGATGTCGATGTCAGACTCATATGGCAGATTCAGCACAAGGGCATGCAACTCCATGGCCTCGCATGGGAAGTGAAGCCGCTGTTGAGGGGATAGGCACCTTGACATAGCATCAGCGTATGACACCGCCACCGCCAGTCTGTCGATGGATACGCTGACTGGATGGGTGAGATCGACCTCTGGCTTGCGCGAGCTCAGTTTGCTGCCCTGAGCGAGATCCCGGATACCACCATCTGCCGAAAGTTGGAGGCCACGATCAATCTGATGGACAACATCACACGTGGCTTACTCGGTGAAGTCCTGGTTGCTCACGCGCTTGGAGGGGACATGACCACTCCATGGGATCCGTGGGACGTTGTCCTTCCCAACGGATTGAAGATAGAGGTCAAGACCGCGGGGCTCATCCAGGCGTGGCCGCAACCTCGGCTCACCGCCGCGAGGTGGAGCTGAACCGGTCCGGGTGTGCCGGAGACTCGTTTACGTGAGTCCGGCCGTGCTGG
>CAZUXX010000686.1:0-2413 GCA_964624215.1 uncultured Planctomycetaceae bacterium | reverse complement strand
AGCTCCGGCACCTCGATGGCCATTCCCACCGTCGAGAGCAGTTCCTGGACGAGGGACGCATCCTCGTCGGTGGCCGACCAGCCCCGAGCATACGCCGAAGCCCCCGCACCAACCAGACACGGGGTGTTCGGCATGACACGGACAATGCGACAGCGATCACCAGCCAGCACGGTCAACCGTTCAATCGACTGACCCGCCACCACCGAAATCAGCAGATGCCCGGCCGTCAACTGCGCCCGGATCCCTGACAGGACGTCTCCCATCACCTGCGGTTTCACCGCCAGCACGACAGTGCGGCAAGACTCGATCACTTCGGCATTGCTCGCAACGCCCCGTCCCCCGCACGCTGCCGCGAAGGCGTCCCGCGCTTCGGCCGACACATCCGACGCCATCACCCGCTCCGGCGTGATCGAACCCGATTCCACCAGACCAGCGGCAAGCGCCGTCGCCATTCGGCCGGCTCCAAGAAATCCTATCGTCAGATCGGCAGGCACAGACATCACTACACCCGGTTTGCAGAAGGAGGCGTCAACCGCGGAGAGTCCAGTGACGCCGCCCCGCCGTCAACCGTTCTGACAATTTGCAACAGATCCCGCCGACCACCGCGTCTGCCGAATCCGCCTGCAATGTTTCCGGAAAACAACAGTTCCGATTCACCCGCCCTGTCGCAGCGCATTCCCGGGAGGCACCCGACACTCCCCGCAAAATTTTCTTGTCGAGGGTCGCTCGCCAACCGGACATTCGACTCCGGCGCATTCGCACGTTCACATTGGGACCAGGACCAATGGCCGATTCGCTTCCCGAGTCCGGTGAGCTCTCGCAGTCGAGACAGTGGCTGCGCGTCGCGCTCGCCCCGCTGATGCTCTGCCTCGTGGCCAGCCGCCAGATTCAGACCGCGCGCACCAGTGATCTCAGCCCCTGGAAAGGGGGCGGCTTCGGAATGTTCTCCACCGTCGACAGTCCCTCGGCAAGGTTCGTCCACGCCTGGCTCAAGACACCGCACGGTGAAATCCCGATCGAGATCCCCGAGTGGCTCCGCCGGGAAGAACTCCAGCTGCGAACCGCACCGTCGCCATCTCGCGCAGACGCCTTCGCCACCAGACTGGCAACCTCCCACTGGATCGACTCCGATCAGCACTTCCGCAAGATCGGTGAGAACGTTGCCGCCGCCGTCGCAGAGAACTCCCCAATCGATCGGGACGTGTTGCGAACCCCGCGCACCATCCCCCCAACCGGGCTCCCGCCACCTGGCGTGCAGCCCCGGGTCAGCTCGAGTCCCGGTGGACGGCAGGCACGCCTCCCTGTACGGGGCGTTCGGCTCGAAGTCGTTGCCGTCGATTTCGACCGCGAAGCGAACCTCCTCATCGCCCGCCGACTCGTCGAGGCCGACGTGACTCTCCCGACTCCCCGGCAGGAAAGCCCGGTCCCCCCTGGCAACTCACGCGACCTCCCGACCGAAACTCCTGCCGCCCTGACCCAGGCGCCGATGCCATGAGCACCGCTGTCATCCTGCCGCACCCTCTTCACACCAGTCGCGACGAGTCCGGGGAAACGACGTGGTCAGTGCTCGACCTCGTCACCCGGCTCACACTCGTTGTCCTGCTGATCAAGGTGCAGATCCTCCCGCCAGACTGGTATCTCCAGGTCTCTGCCGAGTCCGCCACTCTGGCCGGCTTCTGCTTCTCTCGTCTGAGACGCAGTTGGGCCTTCTGGTACACACTGGCCCTCATCGAAGGACTCGGCGTGATGACCGACTGGGCCAGCGCCGACAATCACCACTACCTCGGGGCCTACTGGTGCGTGGCACTCGCCGGCAGCTTCTCACTCCCCCCGGCGCAGCGACCCCGGGCAGCCGCGTTCTCCGGCCGGGTTCTGATCGGCCTGTGCATGCTCTTCGCCACTCTCTGGAAGGCAATCACTCCCGACTATCTCGACGGACGATTCTTCGAGTACACGCTGCTGACCGACAGCCGCTTCGCGGACCTCACAACCGCCATCTCCGGGATCTCCCCGGCCATCCTCGCCGAGAACCGGGCGCTCGAAGGCATGCTGGCCGACGGTTACCTCCGCGGACCGACCATCCCCGCCGTCCGCATCGTGTCGTCGCCGCAAGTCTCGGCAATGGCCACCTTCCTCACCTGGTGGACCATCCTGATCGAAGGCGGTCTCGCACTTCTCTTCCTGCTTCCCGACCGGCGGATCACCTTCTGGATCCGCAACACGGCACTGCTTGCGTTCGCAATCTCGACCTACGCGGTTGCGACCGTCTACGGCTTCGCCTGGCTGCTGCTCGTCATGGGACTCGCCCAGTGCCAGGATTCGCAGCGCCGCTGGGTCTTCTGGTACCTCAGCGTCTTCCTGCTCGTGGCACTCTACAAGATGCCCTGGTCAGGAGTTCTCCTGACCCTGATGC
>CAZUXX010000685.1:0-2414 GCA_964624215.1 uncultured Planctomycetaceae bacterium | reverse complement strand
ACTCGTTTGAACTCACCTACCACATGCAGCGCGAGGCTGCCGAGGCCTTCGACCTGTCCCGCGAGCCGAAATCCATTCGCGAAATGTACGGCGAGGGAGTCCATGCCCGTCAGTGCCTGACCGCGCGGCGTCTTGTCGAGCGCGGGGTCCGCTTTGTCCAACTCTGGCACGGAGCAGGCCAGCCCTGGGACAACCACGATGATCTGGAGAAGAATCACCGGCGTCTGGCCCAGCAGCTTGACCAGCCACTCGGGGCGCTGTTGAAGGATCTCAAGCAACGGGGACTGCTCGACGAAACCCTCGTTATCTGGGGAGGCGAGTTCGGTCGTACACCCGTTGTCGAACTCCCCACCCCCGGTGCCAACGCCGGCAAGGTCAATGGCCGCGACCACAACCACTGGGGCTTCTCCATGTGGATGGCCGGTGGAGGCGTGAAAGGGGGACAGGTCTACGGTGCCACCGACGAGTTCGGATTCCAGGCGATCGAGAACCGCGTTCACGTTCACGACCTGCACGCCACCATCCTCAAACTGCTCGGTTTCGACCACGAAAAGCTGACATACCGCTACGCGGGTCGCGATTTCCGCCTGACCGATGTGCACGGGAACGTCGTCGAAGACTTGATCGCGTAAGTGGGGCGTTGTGCAACCGGGGCTTCGACCGTCAGTGAACAGACGGACGTCGATCCCATCGACCTGGTCACCCGGCAGCACCGGCAGATTTCGCCGGTTGCTGCTCGCTCCCCGCTGCCGTGGATAAACTGCGTGCAATGACACTCAAGCTCGACAGCCTGATGACCAGCGAGCGGCTGGACCGCGGGTACGCGATCGTGCTCCCCGGAATCGAAGGCTTCAGTCGCTGGAACCGAAAGATCGTGCAGGGACTCGTCGACGCCGGCGTCCCCTGCGCGATCGAGATCCATGACTGGACTCACGGCCGGTTCTGGTCGCTGTACACTCTCCGCGACCGGCGCCGGCATGTCCGCCAGGCTGAAGAAATTGCCGGCCGGATCGCGGCATACCGCGAGCGACAGCCACACAGTCCCGTCTGGCTGATCGGCCACTCCGGGGGCGGAGCCATGGCGGTCCTTTCACTGGAACGTCTCGCGGACAACTGTCTCGTCGACGGTGCCGTCATGCTCGGCCCGGCCCTCAGCCCTGCATACAACCTTGAACCGGCCCTCTCGCGAACGCGCAGAGGGATCTGGAACATCTCATCGCGGGGTGATCTTCTGTTCCTCGCCGTCGGCACGCTGCTGTTCGGCACGATCGACGGTCGGCACAGCTTCTCGGCCGGCGCCTTCGGGTTCCGTCGCCGCAACGGCGCAGCCGCGGCGGCAGTCGCTCCCGGCCCGGCACTCACGGAGATCCCGTGGAGACTTTCCATGGTTCGACACGGGCACTGGGGAGGTCACTTCGGATACGTTCATCCCCGATTTGTCGCGTCTACCGTGGCCCCGCTCCTGACGAATCCGGCGACAGATGCCGAGGCCTGAACCGTTCACCCCGGCCGAAAACCGTCTTGTCCCGATCGGCGGGTCCTGAGAGACTTCGCGGCCACGCACGGGACCGCCTGGCACCGAGTTCTCGACATCAAGTCGGCAGCATTAACGGCCGGCCCCTCTGTGACGGTCCCGGTCCCCGTGTGCACGGGCACATTGGTCCGGACCGGCAATCCAGTTTGATCACCGCCGGGCCGGAGGGCATCCAACGGTCCTGACCGGAGGTCGGTTTGACATCGGCATTGCGACGGAGCATCGGCGGCCTGTGGACCGTGATCACCGCGGCCGCCGTGGCCGGCTGCGCTGGTCTGGGGACACCGGCTGGTCCCGTCACGATTTCCAATCCGATGCCGATCCAGGCAACCAACGAAGATGCAGTCTGGGAACGGACAGCCGACGTCCTCCACGAGTTTCACTTCAACATCGCCCGTGAGAACCGCGTGGCCCGCGTCATGGAGACCGCCCCACGTGTCGGGTCAAGCCTGCTGGAGCCCTGGAATCAGGATTCTGTCGGACTCGACTCACGGCTGGAATCGACCCTTCAGTCGATCCGCAGAACCGTGATCGTCACCTTCATTCCGGGTGATGCACCGGGAACCTTCCTCGTTTCCGTGCAGGCGCTCAAGGAGAAGGAAGACCTTCGCGGAATCGGAGCGAACTCGATGGGCGCGGCCACCTTCTCGGAGAGCACACCGCTCGACCGCGGCCTCGATCCGGTCGCGGGACAATCCGCGGCGTCCGAGTGGATCCCTCTGGGACGAGATGCGGCACTCGAACAGGCAATCCTCGAACGCCTGAGAGTCGCCTATGCTCGCTGAAGAGACTGATGCCACACCAGGACACGGTTTCCCGGCCGGGTGGCGATCTGCTGTGCCATGGGCACTCAAGCCTCAGGAACAACTGGTCACGTCAT
>CAZUXX010000684.1:0-2419 GCA_964624215.1 uncultured Planctomycetaceae bacterium | reverse complement strand
GGGATTCCTCGCCGCCTACGAAGATCTCGTTGCGGAGGGAGACTACCTCCACATCGGGACCCATCCCCCCGGGCTCATGCTGGATTACATCGCTCTGCAGCGATTCTTTGCCAGGCGTCCCGATCTCGTGCCGGCCGTGATCGCGACCATGCCCGGCGACGCGGTGAACGCCACACGCCAGATCGGCACGGGGATGCACTCATCTGGTCAGTTGTTCGAACCTGCGGATGCCGCGGTCCTCTGGGCGGCGACCGTCCTGACCATCGTTGCCAGCGCACTCACCACCCTTCCCCTCTACTTCTGGTGCCGCCTCTTCAGTGGTCGCCAGGGGGCCTTTCGGGCCGCTCTGCTCTGGTTGCTGGTCCCGGCGATTGCCGTCTTCGCTCCCAAGTCCGACGTGCTGTTTCCTCTCATTGCCATGTCAGCAGCGGTGCTCTGGAGGTCCGCCTGGCTGAAGTGTCGCCTGACCCCCGCGGCCCTCTCGGGCATTTGCCTGTGGATCGGGCTGCTGCACACCCTGGCATTCCTGCCGGTTGCTGCCCTGATGGCGGTGCAAACCCTGCTCGACGGCCGGCCGTCCGATCCCCGGCAACAGCCGCAGTCCGCCTGGAGGATCGCCCTGTTGTTCGCTGCCGGATTCGCCGGACTCGCGGCCCCGGTCGCTCTTTTGTGGTGGACGAGCAACGGCAACCTGCTCGCTATCTGGAAGCACAACTACTTCAACCACGCCGCCTTTTACGATCACTTCACCCGCACCTGGTGGAAGTGGCTGCTCGTGAATCCTCTTGAACTGCTCGCTGCCGTCGGCATCCCGGTCGCTCTTTTGTGCCTGCGTCCGGTGGTCGTCCCGCCCGGTGCCCGGGCATCGCTGGCCAGACGCTCGGGACTTCTCGCCTTCGGTCTTGTCTGGGGGCTCCTGTGGCTCTCCGGCAAGAACATGGGAGAGGCCGCCAGACTCTGGATCCTGCTGATGCCGTGGCTTGTGGCAACAGCCGCTGCCAACTGGCCGGCGCCCGGCGACTCGGAGGCCCCCCCTTCCGCACATTTCCGGGAGACAGGCGGCTGGCTCGCACTATTGGCCCTGCAGGTCGTCATCGCTGCAGGGACGACACTGCGAATCGACGGCTTCCACTTCGGCGGATTCGAGTGAGGCATCCCCTCCGGACGCCTCACCCAGCTTCTGGCCGCTCCCTCTGCGCACCACGACTGATGCGCACGCCACGAGCCATTGAACCGGTGCCGGTCGGGCCGGTTTTCAGTTCAGGTTCATCGTCATCAGGAACTCTTCGTTCGACTTTGTCCGCCGCATGCGGTTAACGAGCAGTTCCATGGCTTCCACGGGATTCATATCGTTGAGCACCCTCCGCAGCAGCCACACCCGCTGCAGTTCGTCCTCGTGCATCAGCAGTTCTTCGCGTCGGGTCCCCGACTTGTTGACATCGATCGCGGGCCAGACCCGCTTTTCGACCATCCGCCGGTCGAGATGCAGCTCGGTGTTCCCGGTCCCTTTGAACTCCTCGAAGATCACGTCGTCCATTTTCGACCCGGTATCCACCAGGGCGGTCGCGATGATCGTCAGACTTCCCCCTTCTTCAACAGCCCGGGCGGTCCCGAAGAACCGTTTGGGCATCTGCAGGGCGTTTGCGTCGAGTCCCCCTGTGAGGATCTTTCCGGAGTTCGGGCACTCGGCGTTATACGCCCGCCCCAAACGCGTGATGGAGTCGAGGAAGATCACGACGTCCTGACCGTACTCGACCATCCGCTTGGCCTTCTCGATGACCATTTCCGACACCTGGATATGGCGGCTCGGGGGCTCATCGAACGTGCTCGAAATGACCTCGCAGTTCGGCCCTTTCACCTGCCGCTCCATGTCGGTGACTTCTTCGGGCCGCTCGTCGATCAGGAGCACGATCACATATGCCTGCGGGTAGTTCTCCAGCACGGCCTTCGCCATCCGCTGGAGCAGCACCGTCTTGCCTGCCCGGGGGGGTGAGACGATCAGTCCGCGTTGCCCGAACCCGATCGGTGCCACGATATCGACCACCCGCGTACTGATTTCCCCCGAGTTGTTCGACAGGACAATCTTGTCCTTCGGGTGCAGCGGCGTCAGGTCATCAAAGGGAACCTTCTCCGAGAGCAGGTTGGGATCGCAGCCGTTCACCGCCTCGACCCGCAACAGGGCGAAGTACCGCTCATTCTCTTTCGGCGGACGGATCTGTCCGGCGACGGTTGCCCCCTTGCGTAAACCGAACCGGCGGATCTGGCTCGGAGAGACGTAGATATCGTCCGGGCAGGGGAGGTAGTGGTAGTCGGGGCTTCGGAGAAACCCGAACCCGTCCGGCAGGATCTCGAGGGTCCCCTCGCCGAACATGAGGTCGTTCATCTTTGTCCGCTCCTTCAGGATGCGGAAGATGAGGTC
>CAZUXX010000683.1:0-2424 GCA_964624215.1 uncultured Planctomycetaceae bacterium | reverse complement strand
GATCGGCCTGCTGATCGGCCCGGGAGGCAAGACGATTCGCGCTCTCCAGGAAGAGACCGGCTCGCAGATCGATATCGAGGAAGACGGCACCGTCACCGTGAGTGCCCCCTCGAAGGAAAAGTGCGACGCAGCCCTGGCCCGCATCGAGGCCATGACCGAAGACGTCAAGGTCGGTCGCATCTACACCGGCAAGGTGATTTCGATCAAGGATTTCGGTGCCTTCATCGAAATCGCACCCGGCAAGGATGGCCTGCTGCACATCAGCGAGCTCTCCAACGACTTCGTCAAGTCTGTCGCGGATGTGCTCTCGATGGGTGAGGAAGTCGAGGTCAAGGTGATTGCCGTCGACGATCAGAACCGCGTGAAGCTGTCCCGCAAGGCCCTCCTGGCGGCAGCGATCGAGGATCCCGTCAGCTTCACCGATGACGACGACGATGATGTCGACGACGACGACGACGATGATGACCTCGACAGCAATGGCGGGGGCAGTTCCCGTGAGAACTCCGAACGCGGTGACCGCGGTGAACGCGGTTCCCGGGGACGCGGGGGATCGCGACGTGGTGGTGGCCGTTCTCGAGGAGGACGCCGCCGCGACTGACCGGGTTCGGTCGATCTCGGTCCCACTCGTCAGGCACGATGTCGCGGAGGCGGGATGTCATTTCAGTATTCGCTCAACTCCAGCACGATCAGGCCGACGCCGATCCTCGACAAGGTTCGTGTCGCGGCCGAGGCGGGGTACGGGGCGATTGAGCTGTGGCACGATGACATCGATCGTCATCTCGCATCGGGGGGGACGCTGGCGGAGATCCGCCGCGCCCTCGACGAGACGGGGCTGGCAGTCCCGACGACAGTCATGCTCAAGGGCTGGTGCGAACCGGACGGTCCCCTCTACCAGGAGGGGATCGCCGAGTGCCGGCGACGACTGGAGCAGTCGGCAGCGGTCGGAGCACGGCATGCGGTAGCGGGACCGCCACACGGCCCTGTCGACTTCAACCTCGCTGCCGATCGGTACGCCGAGCTGCTGGAACTCGGGCTGTCACTCGGGGTTCGTCCCGCGATGGAGTACCTGGGCTTTGCTCAGGAGGTGAACAGTATCGGGGCGGCCCTGGAGATCATGCAGCGGAGCGGTCACCCCGAAGCGACGATCGTCCTCGATCCGTTTCACGATTTTCGCGGCGGAGCCGGCTGCGAAGACATCGCCCGCCTGTCTGCCAGCCAGGTGGCGGTGTGCCACTTCGACGACGCCCCGGCTGAGCCTCCGGCCCCTCTGCAGCGGGATCCCGACCGGGTCTATCCCGGCGATGGCATCATCGATCTCCAGCGGTTCTGCACGCTGCTGCGGCAGATCGGCTACAACGGGTGGATCTCGCTGGAGCTCTTCCGCGAAGACCTGTGGCAGCAGGATCCGCTCGTCGTGGCAAAGACAGGACTCGAGAAGATGAGGCAGGTCTGCGAACCGGCATAAGCGGAGCGTTGCCGGCCCCGGGCCTTACGTCGCTGCGTGCTGCGATTCCTCGGCATAGACGAGCCGGCCGCAGGTGGTGCAGAACACGATTTCTCCCATCCGCACCTGAACCAGAGCTTGCGGCGTGAGCTTCATGTAGCAGTTCATGCAGACACCGGCCGGGTCGACCGCCGCCATCCCGTCAGCTCCATACGACTGGACCAGCCGGCGGTACATCTGGGCAGCTTCCCCGGTGAGGAACTTCTCCCGCTCGCGGATCCGCCCGAGCACCTCCTCGACCTGCTTTTGCAGCTGCACCGACTTCTCCGCAAACTCTGCGGCGAACGTCTCGCGGTCTTGCTGCAGCGTCCTGGCCTGCTCTTCCGTCTCGCCGATCTCCCGCTGCGTCCGGTCGACCTTCTCGAGAATCTCGAGAATCTCGTCTTCCAGAACACTGTTGGCCACTTCATCGGCCTCGATCTGCCCGCGGAGCAGATCGTATTCGCGGTTGGACGAGCAGGCGTTGAGCCTGGCACGAAGTTCGGAAAGCCGGGCCTCTTTGCCCTTGAGGTCGAGCGACTTGCGGTCGGCCCCCGCGCGAGATTCCTTCAGCTGCCCTTTCAGCTCAACCACTCTCTGTTCAACCTGGCGGATCTTCTGATCGCGGGCCTTGAGCTGGCGCGGACCTCGCTGCAGTGACTCGTTCAGCTCATACAGTTCCTGATGCAGCCGATGGAGTCCCCGCAGTGCTTCGGTCAATCCCGCCATTCACATTCCTCCGGGGTCCGCGAGTGCTGCACAGGTTGCAGCCGACGCCGGACCATTAGTTGCCGATTCCCGCGGAGAGGGTGTCCAGAAATCCCTTCAACTGACAACTGCGGACAGGATGTTGCAGCTTGCGGACCGCCTTGGCCTCGATCTGCCGTACCCGTTCGCGTGTCACCTTGAAGATCCGCCCAACCTCCTCCAGCGTATAAACG
>CAZUXX010000682.1:2012-2432 GCA_964624215.1 uncultured Planctomycetaceae bacterium | reverse complement strand
CAACCGGGGATCTCCGTCTCGTAATCGGCCGGAGCCGGGACCGATGGCTGCACCGGCCAGATGCGATGAAACGAGTCGTACATGGCAGGGCGGACCAGGTCGTTCATCGCCGCATCCTGAATGACGAACCGCTTTCCCCCCTCGTGCTTGACGTAGATGACCTCAGAGATCAGCACACCCGCATTGCCGCTGATACTGCGGCCGGGCTCCAGAGCCAGTCGGCATTCCGCCTGCTGCACAAAGGGGACGATAACATTCGCGTACGTCGTGGCCGGCGGGGCCTCGTCTCCCCGGTACGACAGACCGAAGCCGCCGCCGAGGTTGATCCAGTTCGTTTCGTGCCCGTTTGCACGGAGGTCGCGGACGACCTCCAGTGCCTTGCGTGCGGCCTGCTCATACGGATCAGTCGACAGGATCGGG
>CAZUXX010000682.1:0-2002 GCA_964624215.1 uncultured Planctomycetaceae bacterium | reverse complement strand
AGGATCGGGGAACCCAGGTGCATATGGATTCCCCGCAGTTCCAGATGCGGGTTCGCCAGCACCTTCGCAGCCAGAGCGTTGTGCCGCTCGATGTCGATCCCGAACTTGTTCCCCCGCTTGCCGGTCGTTGTCTTGGCGTGAGTCTTCGCGTCGATGTCCGGGTTCAGTCGCAGGGCAACGGGGGCGACTCGGCCCATCTCCGCGGCGATCTTCGCAATCGCGTCCAGCTCAGGTTCGCTTTCGACATTGAACATCAGAATGTTCGCCTCGAGCGCGAAGCGGATCTCGCGATCGGTCTTGCCCACGCCGGCGAAGCAGACACGGCTGGTGTCGGCTCCGGCCTGCTGGACCCGATACAGTTCTCCGCCCGAAACGACATCAAAGCTGGATCCCGCCGAGTTGAGCAGCTTGAGGATCCCGAGGTTCGAGTTCGCCTTCACCGAATAGCAGATGACGGGATCGACATCGGCGAAGGCCGACTCGATGGCCTGGTACTCCCCGAGCAGGCGTGCGGAGGAATAGATCCACAAAGGGGTCCCGAACTCTTCAGCCAGCCGGCGAACCGGAACCTCCTCGCAGAAAAGCTCCCCGTCGCGATACGTAAACGTGTCCGTCATGATCCTCATTGTCTCCCAAGGTGCGTGATCGGGGATTGTATCAGCGGAGAAGGAATCCGCAGCCGCACGAGCGCAAAAGCAACGGCAGTGTCGAGGGGCCACACGACGGCAGCCGATGAGTGCCGATTCCCGATCTCAGTGGTTCGCTGCGACGGCCGGGCCCTACCCTTGCAGGCACCGACAGGTGCACGATACTCGGGGCAACAATCCGTTTGACCGCTTATCCAGAGGACGACGATGCCGCAGGTCACGCTCAAGGGAAACCCTGTCACACTCTCCGGTCGCGAACTGAAGGTGGGAGACAAGGCCCCTGACTTTTCGCTGCAGAACAACGCTCTGGAAGAGGTGACGCTGGCCTCCTCGAGCGGGAAGACCCGCATCATCGCGTCGGTCCCGTCGCTGGATACGCCGACGTGTCACACCGAAACCAAACGGTTCAACGAAGAGGCGGCAAAGCTCGACGGCGTGCAGGTGTATGTCGTCAGCACAGACCTCCCCTTCGGGCAGAAGCGGTGGTGCGGAGCAGAAGGGGTCACCAACGTCACTGCCCTGAGCGACCATCGTGATACCTCGTTCGGCGAGGCTTACGGCGTGCTCATCCAAGGGGGAAAGCTCGATCGCTGTCTGGCGCGTGCCGTGTTCGTGATCGGCCCGGATGACACCATCCGACACGTCGAATACTGCAGCGAAATTGCAGAAGAGCCGAACTACGACGCCGCGCTGGCCGCAGCACAGGGCTGAGTTCCGCCTGACATCGGCGCACACGCAGATCTTCACCGGCAATGCCCGATGGCCCGGTCTGCGGCGACACCGCAGAGACGCACAACACGCCTCCTGGACCGCCTCCGCGCGCGAACGACAGCAACGCTGCGCTCCCGACTCGCGCGAGGCTCAGATGCCGCACCCGAGGCGATCCAGCGTCGACCGGAGAGTGTTGCACTCCGATGGAGACAGAAGAGACTCTGCCCGGGACATGAAGTCCGGGCGGAGTCTCCAGCGTCCGATGGCGTCAAACATCGGTTCGCAGTTGTCCGGAGTGATGCCGAACTCCCGCTTGAGCAGCCGCGCCTCTCGCGGCGGCAGGTCGAGGAACTGGCTGATCAACAGGTAGTTCCCGCCGGGACAAAAATTCAGATGCAGCTCCTGAAGCTGTCGCGCAAGCGACTCACTCGGAGCGAGATCCAGCGGCGAGGGGGAATTGGCAGCAAATCGCTCGACCGTTCGGGGATCGTGACGGACCAGGCGGGCGGTAGTCTCGGCAACCGAGTAGATCACGCTTTCATCAAGCAGTGTCGCCTGTCGCGGTTCCTCCTCCTGGTGTCGGGCCCAGGTCTCCAGCAGAATGTCCAGCTGCACGTGCGGGACCACCTGCCGCAAGAACGGCA
>CAZUXX010000681.1:0-2438 GCA_964624215.1 uncultured Planctomycetaceae bacterium | reverse complement strand
CGCGGCCAACGAATTCGCCCGCACGGCCGACTTCGCCACGGCGGCCGAGCAGCTCGAAGCCGCCATCGCCGCCGACCCGCGAAACGCATCCCCCCTGGTCCAGTTGGGCTCCTATTACCTTCGGCTGAACCTCGTGCAGGATGCGGAAATCACCGGACGCGTGCAGTCAACAATGCTCTATCCGATCGGCCGTGTCCCGATGCTCGTCGCTCCCCAGGATGGACGCTTCTTCTCGTGGCCCATCAAGGGGAACATCCACTCGCTGGTCGATCTGCCCCCCGCCAGCATCCAGATCGGGACAACCACGGCTCGTGCCGCATAAGCGGACCGGCGCCAGAAAGGGGAATCGGGGCGTATTCGCAGTTCTGCGCGCCTCTCGCGATTGTCCGGCGCAAAACGCCACCAGAAGTGAACCGTTCGTGTCTCGTCCCGGACATCGGAAGGGGCATTCCGGTCACTGGCTCAGATCGAATCGCCAGTTGTATGCCGGTATCAGCCCCGGGTAGACTGGTTTTGTCAGGATTGCAGCATGCGGAGGCGGGTGCGCAGCAGGAGGTGTCATGGCGAATCCGTTGATGGGAACGCTGACCCTTCGAGAGAAGCTTCGCGAAGCGGAGCGTCTGAGCCGCGAACTCGGCGAGCATCTGGAGCACGGCTCCCTTCCAAAGGTGCAGGAGGCATTGGAACTCGCAAGACGGGCCGCGAACCCGAGACTGTCCGAGTCGGTCAGTGACAATGCACTGCGGACTCACGTCGACGCTGTCCTCTCTTCGCACGAATACTCGCTCAGTGTGTTGCGACGGCTCTCGGATTACCTCGTGGCGATCGAGCAGCACGTCGCCGGGTTGATCTCCGGAGAGAGCACCAGTCCCTGAAACGAAGGAGCGTTCACACCCGCCATGCCCCCGTCCGACATCCGCACAAACTGTTTTCTCGGAACTGTAACTCGTTTCCTGCTTACTACTTCCGGGAATCACGAAAACTTCCCGCGGAATTGAAGAACGATTCGACGATGTGTGAGGTCTAATAGAGGAGAAAGATCTCGAACGAGCCGCTCGGTTCGTCTCCGTCCGGTCACCCGTCATTTCAGACCGGTTCAATTCCTCTGGTACAATTTGAAACAGTATGTCTTCGTCGGGTTCCCATTCCGGCAGTTCAGTCACGCAGTATCGGCTGCTCAAGCCGATGCCGTCGCTGCATGCCGCCCGGGATCCGCACGAAGCAGACCCCTTTCTCCTGGATGACTGGGACTCCCAGGTCCGCCGTCTCTTCCCCCCGCCCGGAACATCCCCCCGGGATCTCGCTGCCGTGCACGGCATCCGTCTGGGGCACTTCGTCCTCGAAGAACGCATCGGTCGCGGCGGAATGGGCTCGGTCTTCCGTGCACGCGACCTGAGGCTCGATCGCACGGTCGCCCTCAAGGTCCTCGCCCCCGATCAGCTCCGCGAACCAGGCACCGTCCAGCGGTTTCAGAACGAAGCCCGCGCCGCCGCCCGCCTCGATCACGACAATATCGCCCGCGTGTACTTCGTCGGCGAAGAACGCGGAGTCCACTTCATCGCCTTCGAGTACGTGCACGGAACAACCGTCCGTGATCTGATCAATCGCGCCGGCCGGCTCAGCCTCGACGATACCGTCAACTACACCCTGCAGGTGGCCGCAGCACTCGAGCACACCGATGCCGCCGGCATGGTCCATCGCGACATCAAACCCTCGAACCTGATCGTCACCCCCTCGGGACGCGTCAAACTCGTCGACCTGGGACTGGCTCGCAGCATTCAGACCGAAGGCGAACAGGATCTCACCGTCTCGGGGACCACCCTCGGGACGTTCGATTACATCTCGCCCGAACAGGCCCGCAACCCACGTAACGTCGACGTTCGCAGCGACATCTATTCGCTCGGCTGCACGCTCTACCACATGCTGACCGGCTCGGCCCCCTACGCCGATGCGCCCACGCTCGACAAGCTGATGCTGCACAGCACCGGCGATGCGCCCGACCCCGCCGAACTCAATCCGTCGATCCCCCCGCGACTCTCGCTGATCGTGCAGAGGATGATGGCCTCCAACCCCGACGAGCGATACAGCACCGCCGGGGAACTCCTCGACGAACTGCTCGACGCCGCGCAGGCACTCGGCCTCCGTGCCTTCTCCGCCTCATCCGGCGAACCCCGGCCCGCCTCCGACGGAACCCTCGGCCGCTGGGAGGAAACACGCGGCTGGCTGTTCGCCTTCGCCGTCATCCTCTTCCTCGCTGTCACCGGAGACAAAATCTACCTCTGGTTCGCCGGCATCGAGCCCCCCGAACCCCAGCTCGGACTGAGTGCTCCCGTCGCACTGCCGGTCGAGGATCCGGTTGAACCGGCCTCCGCCTCCTCAGACGAAATCGAACCCGCTCCGCCCCCAGCTCCCCCGGTCGAACCGCTCCGCGAACCGAC
>CAZUXX010000680.1:0-2440 GCA_964624215.1 uncultured Planctomycetaceae bacterium | reverse complement strand
CGTCATCGTCGGAATCCTGGTCATCTTCATCATCGAGGTCATCGTCCTCACCGGCCACAGCTCGATCAATTCCGCTGTGACCGCCATGCAGGGGGGCGCTTACACCTACCTCACCAAACCGCTCGATATCCAGGAACTGCGGGCCGCGGTCGAAAAGGCCTCCGAACGCATCCGCCTGATCCGTCGCAACATCGCCCTCAGCCGGCGGCTCGACGAACGCTTCGGCTTCGAAGGAGTCATCGGCAACAGCCCCGCGATGCACCGGATCATCGAGCAGCTCAAGAACCTCGCCCCGACCGACACCACCGTCCTCATCCTCGGAGAGAGCGGAACAGGCAAGGAACTCGTCGCCCGGGCACTCCACCAGAACAGCCCCCGCAAAAACAAGCCCTTCGTCCCCCTCAACATCTCCGCACTCCCCGAGAGCATTCTCGAAAGCGAACTCTTCGGCCACGAGCCCGGCGCCTTCACCGGTGCCGCCTCCCGCCGCATCGGCAAGTTCGAACACGCCAACGGAGGCACCCTCTTCCTCGACGAAGTCGGCGAAATGCCGATGGAAACCCAGATCAAGCTCCTGCGTGTCCTCGAAGATCGACGCATCACCAGGCTCGGTTCCAACGAGGAGAAACCCATCAACGTTCGGCTGGTCGCTGCCACCAATGCCGACCTCAAAGCCATGGTCGCCGACGGAACCTTCCGGCAGGACCTCTACTACCGCCTCAGCGTCGTTTCGATCCTGCTCCCCCCCCTCCGCGAACGACAGGGCGATATCGCCTTGCTGCTCGATTTCTTCCTCAAGCAGTTCCAGGAACGCAACGGACAACAGGTCGAAGGCTTCACCCGCCGTGCGCGACAGGCCCTCCTCGCCTACGACTGGCCCGGCAACATCCGTCAACTCCGAAACGTCGTCGAAGGAGCGCTCGCTCTCGATACCGACGGCCGCCTCGATGTCGACGACCTGCCCGACGAAATCGCACCCCTCGCACCCGAAACCGACGCCGCCACCCCCCTCGTCGCATCAGGTCCCGATGCCCTCGCCGGACGTCCCCTGCACGAGGTCGAGGCCTACTACATCGCCCGCGCCCTCGAGCTCACCGGCGGCAAGCGTGAGGAAGCCGCCAGACTCCTCCAGATCGGCGAACGCACCCTCTACCGCAAAATCAAGGAATACAACCTCCGCTAGCCGCCACGCATCTCTGCCGCGCTCCGACGCGGCCAGACACGCGCGCCCGGGATCAGGACCCCACAAGAAAGAGCCGCCTTCGCTCACCGCTGCTGCCGCTCTCGCTCCACCCTCCCATCACAATGCCGCCCCGCAGCGCGGCCACAAACTACCAACTCCCCGGACGCATCCAATAAGATTGGAATGTCGCTGGCGGCGTCTCCCTGCAGCGGTGCAGGCCACGTGTCCTCCAGACGCTGCCACAACCATCCAGGACCGGATCAAAACGCCGGCTGATACGATCATCAACTCTCCCGACCTGACACCAGGCCCGGGACCGTCATCAGACGGCCTTTTGCCAGTCCCCCAGGTACAGCAATCATGGATGCCCTCCTCAACCGCAAATGCACCTGCTGGTGGCTTGCCATCGCCCTTGCGATCGGTCTGCTCACCACCCGAACGCATCACGCTGACGACGGCAAAAACCCCTATCCCGGCCGCTTCCCCGCTCCCAGCCTCGACGGCGGAGTCGAGTGGCTCAACACCAGCGGACCCATCTCCCTCCAGGATTTGCGCGGCAAGGTCGTCCTCCTCGACTTCTGGACTTACTGCTGCATCAACTGCATTCACATCCTTCCCGACCTGAAGTACCTCGAAGACAAGTACCAAAACGAACTGGTCGTCATTGGGGTTCACGCCGCGAAGTTCGAGAACGAAAAGCTCACCGAGAACATTCGCGAAGCAGTCCTCCGCTACGAGATCGAGCATCCGGTCGTCAACGACGCCAACTTCACGATCGCCCGCAAATACTTCTTCAACAGTTGGCCCACGCTGGTCGTCATCGACCCCGAAGGACAGTTCGTCGGCCGCACCTCCGGCGAAGGAAACCGCGAACTCCTCGATCGGGTGATCGGTGAACTGGTCAAGTTCCACAAGAAAAAGGGCACTCTCGACGAAACGCCCATTCGCTTCGATCTCGAACGCGCAAGCGTCGACCCCACGCCCCTCCGCTACCCCGGCAAACTCGTCGTCGACGAACCGGGAAATCGCGTCTTCATCTCCGACAGCAACCACAACCGGATCGTCATCGCCTCTCTCGACGGCAAACTGCTCGATATCGTCGGCAGCGGACAGATCGGAGCCACCGACGGCAGCTACTCCCGGGCCGAATTCGATCACCCCCAGGGAATGGTCCTCGTCGGCGAGAATCTCTACGTCGCCGATACCGAAAACCATCTGCTGCGCGTCGTCAACCTGCAGGAGAAAACCGTCTCCACC
>CAZUXX010000679.1:1794-2442 GCA_964624215.1 uncultured Planctomycetaceae bacterium | reverse complement strand
ACCTCGCAATCAGGAGTCCGCTCCCGTTCAACAACAAACTGCCCAACAAGGAGCACCGATCAGGGATGAACTCCATGACACACTACAATGAGACCTCCGATCACCCTTCACGGAGTATTCAGGCCGCATTCGCTCTCCTTTTTCTCGCCGCCATGGTTTTCACGTCCAGCACGACACTCAAGGCTCAAGAATCCGAACCGCAATCGGCGAGCAAGCAGGCCAGTGTCATGACCGCGGATGTGATCGTCTATGGGGCGACGCCTGGAGGATTCTGTGCGGCCATTGCGGCCGCCCGCGAAGGAGCCTCGGTTATTCTGTTGGAACCGACCGATCATGTGGGAGGAATGAATACCGGAGGACTGAGCCACTGCGACTCCAATCAAATGGTACGCAGTACGCTGATGGGGCTGTTCGATGAGTGGCACACGCGAGTTGTGCAAGACTACACCGATCGCGGTCTCAAGGCCCCGTATAACCCGGCTAAGAAAGATCAATCGCGGTGGACGTTTGAGCCACATGTCGCAATGCGAGTGACCATGCGGATGCTCGATGAAGCTGGCGTGATCGTACTCACGGAGCATTATCTCAGATCGGTCACCAAGGACGGACCACGAATTACGACGCTGGTCACGGACAAGGGCACGTTCA
>CAZUXX010000679.1:0-1784 GCA_964624215.1 uncultured Planctomycetaceae bacterium | reverse complement strand
CGGCTAACGTTTTCGTGGATGGCACCTATGAAGGCGACCTGATGGCGGCTGCGGGAGTCGACTGGACAATCGGGCGCGAGGGGCGGGAAGAATACGGCGAGTCGTTGGCCGGGAAGCAATACCCCAAGGCCAGGATGAATATCAACGGCTTCGACGATCAGGGCAGACTCTTGCCATTGGTCACCACCAGCGACGCCGGTGACGAAACCGCAGGCGACAAGAACATCATGACGTACAGCTTTCGCCTGTGTCTGACAACTGCCCCGGACAACCGCGTGCCGATGCCGAAGCCGGCAGACTACGACCCGGCAAGATTCGAAATCGTCCGCCGGGCACTTCAGGCCGGGGAGAAACGTGTCGGATTCGACCTGTACCCGCTGCCGGGAAACAAACTCGACGGTAACAACTCGATTGGCGGACAGTTTTCCATCGGCCTTGTCGGAGGTGGCAAAGACTGGCACTCAGCCGATAAAGCCGGCCGCCAGAAGATCTGGGAGGCACACAAGCAATACACACTGGAGTTCTATCATTTCCTGACTAACGATCCTTCTGTACCCGAGGAGATTCAGGACCGCTACCGCCGGCTGGGCCTCTGCAAAGACGAGTTTGCCAAGTACGACCACTTCTCACCGGCCCTCTATGTCCGCGAATCGCGCAGAATGAAAGGCCAGTACGTCATCAGTCAGAAGGATATTCTCGAAACGCCACAGAAGGACGATCCGATCGCCATCTCGTCGTTCCCGATCGATTCGCACGACTGCCAGCGAATCGCTCTCAAGAGCGGTGGGGTCATCAACGAGGGGACAATCTTTCCCGTGCGGCGAGCGAATCCGAAACAGGGTTACGCTTACCATGTCCCCTACCGGTCGATCCTGCCCAAACCTGAGCAATGCAACAACTTGCTGGTTCCCGTTGCATTGTCCTGCACGCACGTGGGCATCTCCTCGCTGCGAATCGAGGGGGCGTGGATGGTCATTGGCCAAGGTGCCGGCGTCGCCGCGGCCCTGGCGGCGGACCAGAGCGTGCCGGTCCAGGAGCTGCCATATGCAAAGCTCCGCGAGCGTTTGCTGGCGCAGGGGCAGGTTCTTGAGTTGCCAGACGTTTCGGAGTCAGCGAGCCCGAGTGGCTCAATCACAAAGGCGTCCTTGCCGGGGACCGTGCTTGACGATGCCCAGGCGGAACTCTCAGGTACCTGGTCTCGCTCAACAAACTTCAAACCATACGTCGAAGCCGGCTACATCTATTGCGGAGACAAAGAGTCGAACCTGAAAGGAGACGGGAAAACGACGGCGACATTTCGTTTTCAAGCACCAAAGCCCGGTCGATACCAACTGATGATGGCTTACTCCGCTCACGAAACCCGGGCGAAGAATGTTCCCGTGACGGTTCACTCCGGGGATTTCCAAATGTCGTTGACGGTTGATCAGACCAAGTCACTGCCCTCAGGAGAGCACTTTCGGCCCGTTGCCACCGTCAACCTCCAGGCGAACGTGGAAACCGTCATTCAGATCACGAACGCAGACACAACCGGTTTCGTGATCCTCGATGCCCTGCAACTGTTGCCGGAGGAGACAGCGACGAACAAGGAGGAATAGCGTGGTTGCGTCGGCACTTCGAGCGGGGCCTTCAACGGTCCGGCGTCCGCCAGCACGTGCGCCGGTTCCAGGCGGCCCGCGGCATTCACCTGTGTGAGCAGGTGGCGATGGAATGCTCCGGAAAACGACCAGCGACGTAGAGCAACTTAGGGTCCGCTGTGCGGACCAATGCATGTTCAGGAAGGTTCG
>CAZUXX010000678.1:0-2452 GCA_964624215.1 uncultured Planctomycetaceae bacterium | reverse complement strand
GAGACGCTGTACTGCATCGGACGCGAGTAACCCGGCAGCCACGATTCGCTTGCTGGTACTCTCCGGGTGGGTTGGCGCGGGGCTGGTACTGTCGTCTGCACCAGCCCGGTCTGACGCGGGAGACGAGCGGCTCTCGTAGGGAAGTGGAGCCACAGCGATGGACCTGGGGATCGAGGGCGAGCTGGCGGTTGTCACCGGCGGAGCGAGCGGGATCGGGCGTGCGACCGTCGAACTTCTCGCGGCAGAGGGAGCGCGGGTGGTCGTGCTGGACCGGGTGAAGCCGGAGGAGCGGCTCCCGTCTGGTATCGAAAGGGTGAGGGCCGACATCACCAGCGGGGACGAACTCGCGGCAGCGGCTGAGGACATCGAGCAGCGCGGACCGGTGTCGATCCTTGTGCACTGTGCGGCGATCGGTTCGGGTCGGTTCGGATTTCCCTTCACGAACCTTTCCCCTGCAGAGTGGAACCGGGTGTTGGAGGTAAACATCCTGGGGACGGTCAACGTCGCCCACACGTTTGCCCCGGCGATGCGCGACCGCGGCCGGGGCAGCATTGTGTTGCTGGCTTCTGTTGCCGGTCAGATCGGCTCACAGACCGATCCTCCCTACAGTGCTTCAAAGGCAGCCAACATCAACTTCGCCCAGTGCATGGCGAAAGACCTGGCTCCGCACGGGGTGCGCGTGAATACCGTCTGTCCGGCCATGGTGCAGACGCCGCTGAACCGCTCGGTCTGGGAGGCATGGAATGCGCAG
This sequence comes from uncultured Planctomycetaceae bacterium, assembly GCA_964624215.1. GTDB lineage: Bacteria > Planctomycetota > Planctomycetia > Planctomycetales > Planctomycetaceae > CAZUXX01. The sequence continues at coordinate 1,701 of CAZUXX010000678.1, read as the reverse complement.
CAGCCGGCGTCTGGACGGCGAACCTATGAGGACTGGGCCGGGGAAAAGGTTCGCAACGTGATTCCGCTCCAGCGATGGCAGACCCCCGCAGACGTGGCGAACCTGATTGTGTTTCTGAGCAGTCCGCGAGCGGCTGCGATGACCGGCCAGACGATCAACGTCGACGGCGGCTTTGTCATGCACTGGTAAGGTCGCTGTGTGCGATGCACCTTTTCCGAGAGGCTGACCAGGGACCTTCCGCGGCGGCTGATCCGGCCGTTTCCGTCTTAGCCGCCGGGAATTCGTGATACATGTCACAGACTGAAGCAGAGCATCTCGTCATTCCGTTTCGTCAGCTATTTGCAAATCTCATGGTGTCCGGTTGAAAGACGGAGACACACCACAGATTACTTCTGGAGCGGTCGGTGCAGCCCGAACGTTCCTGCGGCTCGCATGAGTACGCGTACTCCCGTGTAGAGTCCTACGGGCTTCGTACCCGACCCATGGACCCATGAGGCGACTACGGCGAAAGCAAAGTGCGACCAGTTACACGCTTGGGCCTTCGCGAACATAATGGGGGGAACGCCTTATTTGGCAAACTTCTCCATGAGCATCTTTTCTGTACGTTCGAAGACCAGCTTCGGTTCCAGTGCATACAGACGCTCGATGACGAGACTCTCGCCGCCGGGGCCGAATTCCTCGATATCTCCTGGATACTGCTCCGCGCCGGCGGCGCACAGCGCGTCTATGAGCCACTCAAAGAATGCGTCGGTGTTGACTGAGTACTCGGGAGGGAACTCTGCATCTGCGTCGTCCACGTTGAAGTCCATTGGGCTCAAGTCTTCAAGGACGACGAATTCGACGAACTCCGGAATCGAGCAGTTCTTCGGATTCGCATATGCAGCTTGCAGGCACCGGTCAATCCCATCAGTGAGAACGTTCCGCAACTTGCCGATGATGTTGTACAGCGGGCCTCCGACGCACTCCCCCCACGTCCTGTCGATCACGGCCACCAGGTGCGGACATTCGTCGATCGAGCCACAAAACACGCAGGCGGGAGGGTCGCCGGTTTCTTCATCATAATCATCATCATCATCATAGACATTGTCCATGGACTCAACCTCGTGCGGGTTTTCTTCAACAAAGGTGTCTGAATTGCCGCCACGGTGATCGTTGCACAGAGCCGGAGCGGCTGCGCCAACATCGGGTCACAACTGCCCAAGTTCTTCCACCGGCTGCGATTCCTCGCAGCAATACGAGTCTGCGGATACCAAATCGGATGTGAAACCGGGAGGTGGGACGGGCGAGCGGCCGTTTCGCTCGTTCACCTCGTCCAGCGATTTCATACTGTTCGAGGGACCGAAGGGGGTGACGAATGTGCTTCCGAGCGGCCGATTCTCCGGACCGAAACCGGAAAATCGCAAGAGACCGATCCCATCCGGGTATCTGGTCTCTACGAGCAGCTTCGCAGTCTCAATTAAGATCGGTTCCAGCCCTTCTCCGAATGTCTCGGCATCCACCTGCTTGACCATGTAGCTCATTGAGGACGTCCTGAGGATTCTGGGGAAAGAAGACCAAACCCGGACTCGATCCGCGTTCTCAAGTTGCCAGGGACTGAACGCACAACGAACGCTTCGGCTGATTGATGAAAACCATCCGGAGAACGAGGCGTCGAAGGCCGGGCAGCAGGCGGCATCTCAAGCCGCCGCTCAGTGAGCCGTC
>CAZUXX010000677.1:2242-2454 GCA_964624215.1 uncultured Planctomycetaceae bacterium | reverse complement strand
CGGCGACATGATTGAAGATGACACTCTTGCCGATGTTCGTACCGCCGACGATTGCAACGACGAGATAGGCGTCGTCCGTCAGTTGCGGTATCAGCTTCTGACCGAGGAGTTCCCACCACTCGCGACCGGCCAGCGGCTCGACGCCGGCGGCAAGAGCCTCCCGTTCCAGTTGGAGAAGCGCAGTCCGCAGCCGTCGCACCTGATCAGCACAG
>CAZUXX010000677.1:0-2232 GCA_964624215.1 uncultured Planctomycetaceae bacterium | reverse complement strand
CCGGTGTCAGTCACAAACAGCGTCGATCGGGGGGATGGGACTGCATGAAGTGTAGCGACTCTCCCCCGTTGCGAGCAGGGGTGATGTCGCGTGTGTTCGACGACCAGACCGGTCCGGCCGTTGAGATCACCCGGCGCAAACAGGTACAACGTCCCCGTTTCTGTTCCTGGATTGATGGCATTCCCACTGGAGTGACTCATGAGTTCTGTTCCCCCCTTTGTCGCTCCTCCCCAGCGAATTCTGATGGGACCCGGTCCCAGTCCGATTGCCCCCAGCGTGCTGTCGGCACTCGCCGCCCCGACCGTGGGACATCTCGATCCCTGCTTTCTCACGGTGATGGACGAGCTGCAGGGAATGCTCCGCCAGGTGTTCCGCACGGAGAACCAGCTCACTTTTGCCGTCAGCGGAACCGGCAGTGCCGGAATGGAAGCCTGCGTCGTCAATCTCGTCGAACCCGGAGACCGCGTTCTGGTCGGGATCAACGGGGTGTTCGGCAGTCGTCTCGCCGACGTCGCAGGTCGTTGCGGTGCCGAAGTTCACCGAATCGAACGCCCCTTCGGAGAGGTCTTCTCGCCCGAGGAAATTGCCGAGGCACTCCGGCGGATCTCCCCCAAAGTCGTCGCACTCGTGCACGCCGAAACCTCGACCGGAGTGCTGCAGCCACTCGATGAGATCTCGCAGCTGGTCCACGACGCGGGAGCGCTGCTCCTGGTCGACTGCGTCACATCGCTGGGGGGATTGCCGGTCGAAATCGATCAGTGGGAAGTCGATGCCGCCTACTCGGGAACACAGAAGTGTCTCAGTTGTCCGCCCGGACTGGCGCCCGTGACATTCAGCACACGCGCAGTCGACGCCATCGCCCGGAGAAAGACAAAAGTCGCCAGCTGGTATCTCGACACCACGATGCTGTCGAATTACTGGAGCGATCAATCCCGGGCGTACCATCACACCGCGCCCATCAATATGAACTACGCCCTGCACGAGGCACTGCGGCTCATCCTCAAGGAAGGTCTCGAAAAGCGATTTGCCCGTCATCGGCGGCACCATCTGGCGCTGGCCGCCGGCCTGAACGCTATGGGACTCCAGTACGCCGTCGAACCGGAGTGCCGTCTGCCAATGCTCAATGCGGTGCAGATCCCCGAGGGAGTCGACGACAAACAGGTGCGGAGCCGGCTGCTGACGGAGTTCGGCATCGAGATCGGTGCCGGCCTGGGGCCCATGGTCGGAAAGACGTGGCGGATCGGTCTGATGGGAGAGGCAGCCACCCGGCGCAACGTGCTCCTTTTCCTGGCAGCACTGGCCGACTGTCTGCGCCCCTACGGTGTCTCGTCTGCCGGCAATGGCGTTCCCGCTGCCATTGAGGCATACGCTGCCGAATGAGGACCACCGGAAGAGGCCGTCGGGGCAGTGCCGCGGCGACTACGTCCCGGAGAGCTCCGGCACCACTGGAGCCGGTTGCGTCTGCAGGGCGAGCATCTGCTGATACCGGCCTTCGTGCCGGATCAGCTCCTCGTGCGTGCCGGATTCGACGATCCGTCCGTTTTCCAGCACGAGGATCCGGTCCGAGCCGATCACGCTCGAGAGCCGGTGCGCGAGGACGAACGACGTCCGCCCCTGCAGCAGGGTCACCAGGCTCTGCTGGATCAGCCGCTCACTCTCGCTGTCGAGATTACTGGTCGCCTCGTCGAGAATCAGGATCACCGGGTCCGCCAGCACGGCACGTCCGATCGCCAGTCGTTGCCGCTGGCCGCCGCTGAGCTTCACACCACGCTCGCCGATCACCGTCTCGTAACCGTCCGGAAGCGCGGTGATGAACTCGTGGGCGTTGGCGATCTTCGCGGCACGGACAATCTCCTCCCGGGTCGCCGAGGGACGTGAGTAGGCGAGGTTCTCGGCGACGGTGCCATCGAACAGGAACACATCCTGCTCGACGATACCCAACAGGCTGCGGTAGCTCTCGACATCAATCGAACGCAGGTCGTTGCCATCCAGCAGGATCCGTCCGGCCGTCGGGTCGTAGAAGCGGGCCACCAGATTACAGAGGGTCGTCTTTCCGGCTCCGCTGGGACCGACAAGTGCAATCATTTCGCCCGGAGCGACATCGAGGGAGATGTCGCTGAGTGACCAGCCGGCATCGGTCTGATACTCGAACGAGACGTCTTCGAATGTGATCCGCCCCTGAGCCGTCTCGGGAGAGACCCGCAGCGCGTGCGGAGGCGCAGGCATTTCCCG
>CAZUXX010000676.1:0-2460 GCA_964624215.1 uncultured Planctomycetaceae bacterium | reverse complement strand
CTAACCAGGCTGTCGGCTCGCCCGTCCCTCGTTCGCGCGGGGGGCGGGCTTTTCTTATTCCCGAATGTATCGGACGGACGGTCCGATGTCTATAGCGATTTGGGGACTTCTTGGGGATCTTTGGGGCGCGATAACCAGCCATCCCCATACAATCGCAACCACCAGTCAGGAGGCTAAAAGGCCAGGTCACGCCCACAAAACACCAGGTCGCAGCACTGACCCCGAAGAGCCGGGCGTTGCATGGCATGCAAGGGGTCACGGGTTCAAATCCCGTCAGCTCCACACCGGAAACCCCCTGGTCACAGGGGGTTTTCTGCTATTCCGGGTCGGTCCCGGTTCCGGGCTTGGGGATCGTTTGGGGATCTTTCGGGTTCCCGAGCCTGTCCACCATCTCGTCGGCGATCTGAGGGAACAGGTGCCCGTAGGTGTCCATCGTCGTCCGGATCGAGGTGTGCCCGAGCCGCTCCATGACGCCCTTCGGGTGCCATCCCTCGGCCACGAGCAACGCCACATGGGTGTGTCTCAGGTCGTTGGGAGTCATCGGCTCACCCACGGTGCGACGCACTGCAGAGGCGAACGCTCGCCGCCGGAAGGTGCGCCCGTCGACCGGGTTGCCAGTGGACGAGAAGACGATATGGCTCACATGCGGGTAAGCCTGGCGATGGCGGGCCAGCTCGTCGGTCATCCACGGCGGCAGCTTCACCGTCCGCCTGGACATCTTCGTCTTCGTGCCCCGCACCGCCAGCCTCGGCGCTTTCCAGTCGACCCACTGCGCCGAGTAGATCTCGCCCGGGCGCAACCCCCCGAACGCGCCGATGAGGATGATGGGCCGATACCGGGGGTCGATGGCGTCGGCCAGCTCCCACACCTGATCTTCGGTCAGATATCTGTGTTCGGGCCGCTCGATCTTCGGCAGCTCGATCTCGATGTCGGGGGAGCGGAGAATACGGCCTCTCGTCACCGCCAGGCGCAGCGCCTCAGAAACGATGGTGTACGTGTGGCGGACGGTTTGAGGTGACAGGGTTTCGGCGAGCTCGACCACCCATCGCTGCAGCGCTTCGGGTGTGATCCGGTTGAGTGGGTAGAGCCCGATCGACGGGTGTATGTGGTTGCGGATCAGGGATTCCCGCTGTTTCAGGGTTGCGTCGGCGAGGCGGATTCGCTTGCGGACATCCACTTCGACGAGCCAGCGGGTGAGGGTGATGTCGCCTGCGGTGGGGTCTACCCACTCGCCTCGGCGCATCTCCGACCGCTGGTCCTCGACCCACTGCTGGGCTTGCGTCTTCGTGCGGAACGACTTGGAGACGAGCCGACCGTCCGGGGCCCGGACCCGAGCCCGCCACGGAGACGGGCGGTCCGGACGGTGCTCGATCATCGTCCCTTCTTTTCGACCGCTTCCATCACTTCCATGAGGAAGAGGATATGCGTGGCCATCAGAAGTTTGGCCATTCTCTGCTGGGACTCATCCCAGCCTTGGGACAGCATGGCGAATAGTTCATTGAGAGACGGATTTGCCATGCATCACCCCCCTTGTGTGTCGGCGTGTACCTGCGGCGTCGACTCTAGAACCTGTCGTCGGGGTGTGCATGAGACAGTCGGCCTATTCGAAGCCCATTTTGTGTCGAAGTTCGCGGACCTTCTCTGTGAACCTCTGACGCGTGTCGTCGTCGCCGGTCACCTCGACCAGGATCTCGGCCAGCTCGTCGACGTACTCTCGAATCCTCTGAGCGCTGGCGTTGGTGGTCCCGTTCGGGTTCTCCACCTGATCGGCCCACTCCTCGAGGCCGACCTCTCGGAGCAGGTGTGCGTCCTCGGGTCGGAAGGCCGATAGAACGGCTCTGACCGTGGCGGCATCTGGGCCGCGTGTGGGGCTGTAGTCGCGGTTGAGAAGCTTCGTGATCGTGTTGGGATAGACGCCGGCAGCGGCGGCCACGTTGGCCACCTTCCATCCCGTGCGCTTTTGCATCAGTGCTTCGACGGCGTCAGCCAGCGCCATCCATTGAGGTTGCTCGCCCATTTCGTTGCTCTCTCCTGCAGCCCGTTTCCCGGCCCACTCCCTCCGATGAGAGTCAGCCTACAGACGCCATCTACCCACTGCAAAACATTCCTAAACAGTCACGCACAATCCCATACATGTAAGCCGCTCTGGGTCGTCAGACCTATGCTCAATGTCACGCAAAGTGATTGACATTGAAAAACATTGATGTAATGTGACGGCCATGAGCACCGACTTGCTGACAACTGAGGAAGCTGCCAAGCGTCTCGGGATTCGCCCCAACACCCTTGCCCACTGGCGTTTGAACGGGAAGGGTCCGCGCTTCCTCAAGGTCGGCCGCATGCATGTCCGCTACCGCCCCGAGGACATCGAGCGGTGGATCGAGGCGCACATGGTCACACCCGGTCGGGAAGCGGCGTCGTGACCTGGCAGCTACTCGTCGCCCTCTCCCTCGTGGCCGCTGG
>CAZUXX010000675.1:0-2475 GCA_964624215.1 uncultured Planctomycetaceae bacterium | reverse complement strand
GTCACGTCGTTTCACGGGCTGACAGTGAACTTCGTGCGGGAACAGTCGGCGGGAGTGATGCTGCGGGGGTTGCGAACCGTTTCGGACATGGACGCCGAATTCAGCATGGCGCTTGCCAACCAGACACTGGCCTCAGAACTGGAGACCGTCTTTCTAATGGCCAGCGACCGCTTTTCGCACGTCTCCAGTTCGCTGATCAAGCAGATCGCACAGCTGGGCGGACCGGAGTGTCGCGAACAGCTCCGCCGGTTCGTTCCCGAGCCGGTCGTCGATCCGCTTTTGGAGCGGTTTCACCCTGCGACCCGCGGCGGATCCTGCCGATAAGCAGCGATCCGGCTGGACGCATCACGGACCGACCGGGATAACCCCGGTTTGTCTCAGCGAGGTCGTCGCTCCAGGCGGCTCGTGCTGCTCCGACACTTCGCCAGCGGAGGAAGGAAATGAACCGCTGTCTGTGCCTGTTCTTGCTGACAGCATCCCTCGGTCTTGGTGGTTGCACGACCGTTTCCCGGATGATCGGCCCCACGACGGACTACGAAGACCCGACTGAGATGACGAGCGATCCCTGGGCACGGGCCGCAGCAGAAGAAGGGCGGCGGGGCTTCGCCCGGGAAACCGTGAACGATCCGCTGAACCTGCGACAATACTTCATGTCGGAGAAGGCCCGCAGCATCGAGCGGAACGTCGGAATCGAATAGGCCACAAGGCACCACCGGGCCGCAGACGGGTGAGCATGCGATCCGGAGACGAGCCTCCCGCGCCCATTGCGTGCCGACCGGGTGATCGCCGTGATGGCAGGCCCTGCAACCCCTGGTCCCGGCGGCGAGCGTGCGTCACTCTGCAACCGGTGCCCGGTCGACCGGCATCCGGACGCTGCCACAATAGTGCCGGGCAGACCCCAGTCAGCAGCAGTCGTCTTCCATGCCAGCCAGATGTCCTCGGGGGGAGCGCCCCTGTTGACCCGCTGGTCGAACCGCGAGACCATTCCCCGCTCAGTCAGCAGAATTTGACGATCTCAACGGATCAGCAGAATGGCAGAAACGGTGCGCCTCGCAGGGGCCGCGAATATCCCTCCAGGGGAAGGGCGTGAGATCGCCGCGGCCGGACGATTGTTCGCGGTTTACAACGTGGAGGGTGAGTTCCACGTGCTCGACGGTGTTTGCCCCCATGCCGGCGGACCGCTGGGGCAGGGGGCTCTCACCGGATCGATCGTCACCTGCCCTTGGCATGGTTGGCAATTCGACGTCACAACGGGGCGACACTGTCTGAACCCGAACCTGGTGCACCCCGGGTTTGCCGCACGTGTCGAGGGGGAGGATCTGCTGGTCGAGATCCCGTGACGCCGGACTCGCCTGTAGCAGACTTCGTGTCACTTGCGGTCGCCCGTCGCGAGAGAGACACCACGCGGACCGAACCTGGCGGGAATCGTCATGACACCACGAGAAAAGCCCGAGGGGTCAATCCCCCTCGGGCTTTTGCGTTTCAGATTCGCAAGCAGCAATCAGCTGTCGAGAGCTGCCTGAGCCGCGGCAAGGCGGGCAATCGGAATCCGCCGGGGTGAACAGGAGACGTAGTCCAAGCCAATCTCATGGCAGAAGAAGACAGACCTGGGATCACCCCCGTGCTCCCCGCAAATACCGATCTTGAGGTTTTCGCGTGCGGAGCGGCCGCCTTCGACACCCATCTTCATCAGCTTGCCGACGCCCGCCTGATCGATCGTCTGGAACGGATCGGACGGGATGATGTCGTTCTCGGTGTAGTAGCCGATGAACCCCTTGTAGTCATCGCGGCTGATGCCCAGCGATGTCTGCGTGAGGTCGTTCGTTCCGAAGCTGAAGAACTCGGCCGACTGGGCAATTTCGTCGGCGGTGACGGCAGCCCGGGGAATCTCGATCATGGTCCCGACGCTGAACTCGACCTCGACTCCCTGCTCCTGGAAGACCTGTGCCGCGGTTTCGCGGATGATCTTGTCCTGATGGTCGAACTCGGTCTTGAACCCGGCGAGCGGAACCATCACTTCCGGATGCGGGTTCAGCCCCTGCTTCTTCAGTTCGCATGCGGCTTCGAAGATTGCCCGGGCCTGCATTGCCGTAATTTCGGGATAAACGATTCCCAAGCGGCAACCGCGATGGCCGAGCATCGGGTTCGACTCTTTCAACTCCTCGACACGACGACGGACGTCGTCCTCGGTGACGTTGAATGTCTTCGCCAGCTTCTGTGCCAGGGTCGGATCGTCTTCGAGATGATGTTCGGAGAGGAACTCGTGCAGCGGGGGATCAAGCAGCCGGATGGTCACCGGCCGATCGCCCATTGTCTTCAGCAGGTGGGTAAAGTCCTCCCGCTGATGCGGCAGCAGCTTGGCCAGTGCCTTCTCGCGATCTTCCTTCTTGGTCGAGAAGATCATCTCGCGGATGTCGTCGAGGCGATCGAAGAACATGTGCTCGGTGCGGCACAGCCCGACCCCCTCTGCCCCCA
>CAZUXX010000674.1:2263-2480 GCA_964624215.1 uncultured Planctomycetaceae bacterium | reverse complement strand
CGGGATGACCTTCAGATCACGAAGTCGGTCTTCTGGCCGAGGATCTGGTCGATCAGATCCTGCGGGAAATCGACAGCCTCGGATGTTTCCTCGCTCAGGTCGGTGGGGTTGATGCCACAGTACATCGACCATGGTCCCAGGTGCCGCCAGCGGCCTGCCCGCTTCGGCTCGTTGGGAAGCACGGGCGTCGTGCAGCGATTGCAACCGATTGTTGCGT
>CAZUXX010000674.1:0-2253 GCA_964624215.1 uncultured Planctomycetaceae bacterium | reverse complement strand
GTACCCCTGTTCGTGCAGCGGATTGGTGATGACCTCGTGCTCGCGGATGTACGCGTCGAGTTGCTCGTCGGACATGTTCGCCATCGGGTTCAGGCGAAGCGCGTTCATTTCGACGTCGACCGCGACGATGGGGCATTCCCCGCGCTTGCCGCCATCGGAGCGGCGCAGGCTGCCGATCAGCAGATCGTAATCATCACGGATTTCAAGGAGTGGTTCGACCTTGCGCATGTGGCAGCACTGCTTCTGACCCTCGACCGTCAGGTACAGCACCCCGAGTTCGGCGGTCTGTTGTGCCATCGTGCGGCGGGGGTGCAGCGTGCGGATGTTCAGGCCGTAGGTCTCTGCGAGGCGGTCGCGGGTTTCGAGCGTTTCCTGAAACATCACCCCGGTGTCGACAAACAGGATGGGGATGTCGAGCTTCAGCCGGTGGATCATGTGACAGATCGCATTCCCCGACTTTTGCATGGCGGAGATCGCGGCGACCCGGTCGCCAAAGATCTCCTTGGCCCAGCGCAGCAGATCTTCCGTTGAGCGTTCCTCAAAGGCCTGATTGAGCGGCATCAGGCGTGCCTGGGACAAACGTGGCATCGGTTCCGGGGTGGTAGTGAGGCCTGTCCGAATGGGGGTGAGGCATTGTCGTTACGGGAAGGATCGCGAAACAGGCGAACCGGTTCAGGAGATTTCCCGGTGGGGGCTGCATTCTCCCGGACGGGAAACGGATCCTGCCGGCGTGGCGTTCGCCGCCATTCGATTCGGGCGGACACCTCGCCTGTCGTCGATCCGACACCATGACTCACACGCGAGTGACGGTGAACGATGGTGACTGTGTTCGTCAGAGACTCTATCGGGGAGGCGACCTGTGCGGCTACGTCGAGTCTTCGAGATCAAAGTCATTCTCATCGCTGGTTGTCGCGGCACGTTTGAGCAGCGTGATGCCATTCGGCTGTCGCAGACACTCATCCATGACGGCCCGGAGCATCAGGAAGCCTCCCAGCCAGGAGTGTTCCGTCGCCTGATCTCCCGGATCGTCCGGCAGGCGGTCCCAGTCGATGCCGGGACCTTCGTGTGTAATGACAAACCGGGCCTGATCGCGGTGAATGTCACATTCGAGCCGGATCGACCGCGTGCAGTAAGGAGGAGTGTTTCCTCGCTGCTGCGCCAGTTCGGCGAATGCGTCGTCAGACAGCGTGGTGTCGAGTGGGATCTCGAAATTCCCGTGGTGGTGGCAGATTTCGAGAGCCCCTTTGACGGCGACGCAGACCCGCAACCGCTCCGCCTCGTCGGCGAGCGGCAGACACCGGAGCAACTGCTGGATCTCCAGCATGGCGAGATCAAACAGCTCCGGGTCGTTGTCCAGGCAAAACACCTGGAACGACTGCTGGAGGGAATGCATCAGCCGGGACTTGTGCCGGTCGGCTTCGACTGCGTCGAGGATCTGCCGGAGGGTGCCGCACAAGTGCTGCGGGAGGGCTGTTTTGGGCACGTAGCTGGCAGCCCCGCGGCGGAGAGCTTCGGCGGCGATTTCTTCGCTGCCGCGGGCCGTCATCAGGACGACGGGGATCGAGGGGAAGTCGCTGCGGACCATCTCGACGAGTTGGAGCCCGTTGATTTCGGGCATTTGCAGGTCACTGAGGATGGCATCGGGAGGGCTTTTCCGAATGCTCTCCAGGGCTTCGCGACCGTTGTTGGCGAAGCCGACGTCGAAGTCGTCCTGGGTCTCGAGCAGGCGGCCCGCGAGTTTGCGGTCCATGGCGGAGTCGTCGACCACGAGGACACGATAAGGACTCATGATTGGGCCTGCAGTCGGGCTCGCTTCAGTCGATGGAGACGTTCCAGCGTCCCGGAGTGGGTGTATCACTTTCGTCCGAGAACTGCTCCAGCTGGCGGTAGAGGGCTTCACGATTGCGTCGAGCGGCTTCGGAATCGACATCAACCTCGTTGCGGGGTGGTGCCCCCTGGGCGGCGTATTCGAGCGTGTACCGCTGGTCGCCGATCGTGAGCCGCGTGCCGGGACCGACCCACCCCGATTCACAGGGGAGGCCGTCGATGCGGGTTCCGTTGCGGCTGCCGAGATCGGTGACGTGCCAGAACCCGTCGATGTTTTCCAGCCGACAATGTTCAGAAGAAATGGTCTTGTGGGGGATCACCACATCACAGGGAGGTCGTCGGCCCACCGTCACCGGCGAGTTCGAGATGACGATTTCCGGTCCGCCAGCCAGAGGTACAAGTCGGGCGGGAAACCCGGTGACTAAC
>CAZUXX010000673.1:0-2488 GCA_964624215.1 uncultured Planctomycetaceae bacterium | reverse complement strand
GTCAGCCGACCTTTCGCTACAGCGGCCCGGGGTTCACGGTGGAGGACTTTCCCGAACCCCGGCCCGGTGAACCATACGGGAGTTTTCGACGTCACCTGACAGTGACTCAGTCGTCACCGGGGGAACCGCTCTACTTCCGTGCCGGGACCGGGCAGTCGATTGAGTCACTGTCCGACGGCCACTGGCTGGTCGATGGAGCGATGGTGCTGCAGGTATCGGGAGGTGGGACGCCTGTGCTCCGTCAGTCCGGCGGGCGGCACGAACTCATCGTTCCGGTGCCAGCTGGCCGGGAGCCGGTGACACTGATCCAGGAGATCGTCTGGTGACGTGGAGATGCCCCGGTGAAGCTGGCGGCATCGGGAGATGGCCGGCCCGCTGGACCGCATCGGAAGCTCATGCCGTGGCCCGCTTCAGCGACGGGAGGTTCCCCGCATCGCGAACCAGCCAATGACCGCAATCAGGACCAGCGTGGCCGTGTACTGCGACGGTGTGAGCGCATCCCACTTCTGGAGTGCGTACTCGAGGTAGAAATCGAGATACCGGGAAACGATGCTGGATGCGAACATGACGGAGGGGATGCCGACGATCCGGAATTGAACGAGGCGGGATGCGCCACAAAGGAACCTGAGAACGTCGCTGCCCTTCCCGTTTGGGACACGTGGAGGGGCGCCTGCCTGCTTGTCCGAAGTCTATGTCGTTGCGACGGGTTCGCCGGGGGAATCGCGGATGTCGTCGGGGCAATGAGTCCGGTCAAACCGGTTGATCCGTCTGCGAGGGATCTGAGCCCTTCGCTCGAACGGCATGGACGGGAGAATGACCGAGCCGGGCTTCGACTGCGCGGGAGACCAGGGCGAGTTGAAGTTTCAGATCAGGCAGGTGCGTGCGAACCGCGTCGAGCTGCGACGAGGCAGCCAGCGACTCAACTTCTTCTGCGAGTCCCATGGCCGGGCTGGCAATGATTCGCAGGTTGCCTTTGAGCAAATGGACGAGCCGCCGCGTCTCGCTGGCTTCGTTCTCGTCGAGCGCCCGGTCGAGATCGGCAAGCACCTTGGGTAACTCGCTGAGGAACGTTTCGCAGACTTCGACCAGCAGGCTTTCGTCGTCGTAGGAGTTTTTGAGAGCAGTCTCCCAGTCCACTGCCTGTTGCATCGTCTCGTCTGACTCGGACGTCTGCCTCGGCGAGGCGGAGGCCCGGGAAGGATCCAGTTCCGTGTCCGACTCACTCATGATCACTGTCTCGGTTGTCCCGGGATCGGTTGCGAAGAATTCCGCCAGTGTCTGGGCGAGTTCGATCGGGCGAACCGGTTTCGAGACGTAGCCATCCATGCCGGAATTCAGGCATCGCTCGCGGTCCCCTTTCATGGCGTGGGCTGTCATGGCGATGATCGGCAGATGAGTCTGCGTCGAGAGTTCGCGCTGCCGGATCTGCTGAGTCGCCTGGAGTCCGTCGAGCTCCGGCATCTGGACGTCCATCAGGACACAGTCAAACTCATCGCGCAGCGAAAGTTCGACTGCTTCGCGGCCATTGTTGGCTACCGTCACCGTATGGCCCCACTTCCCCAACAGCCCGCACGCGAGCTTCTGATTCGCCAGCGAGTCTTCTGCGAGCAGGATCCGCAGCGGACGGATCGACGGCACCGAGTCGCGGGCGCGGGATACATCTTCGTCCGAGAGGGACATTCCCAGTGCCATCACGATGGCATCAAACAACTCTGACTGCTTGACCGGTTTGAGCAGGTAGGAACGGATCCCGAGCTCGTCGCAGCGTCGGGCATCGTCAATGGCGTCCAGCGAGGTCAACATCATGACCACGGTACTGCCCAGAGACTCATCCTGATTGATTGACTCGACCAGCTGAAAACCGTCGACGTCGGGCATCGCCGCATCGGTTAACACGAGTTCGAACGGCCCTGCTCCTCTGGCGGTACTGCGCAGCAGCGACAGAGCGGCATCGGCGGAGGCGACGGCCGTGGGTCGCATTTCCCAGCTGCGACACATCTCGGTCAGAATGCGGCGATTCGTTGCGTTGTCGTCGACGATGAGCACTTTGAGGCCGACGAGGCGACTGATGTCGGGCGGAGGCAGCCGGGTTTCTTCGCCAGTCGCTGCGGCCAGATCGACATCGAACCGGAAGGTGCTGCCGCTCCCGATCTCGCTGTCGACCGTCAGATCGCCCCCCATCAACGAGACCAGCCGGGAGGAGATTGCAAGCCCCAAACCTGTTCCGCCGTATCGGCGTGTGGTCGACATGTCGGCCTGCTCGAAGGCGTGGAAGACGCGTGACTGTTGTTCCGGCGTCATTCCGATCCCTGTGTCGGCCACTTCGAACCCGATGCGGAATCCCCCGTCGAGTTGAGAGAGCAGGCGACAGCGCAGGATCACTTCGCCCCGTTCGGTGAACTTGATGGCATTGCCGATCAGATTGACGATGACCTGCCGCAGACGGTGAGGGTCTCCCACCAGCCACGCGGGGACTTCCGCGTCGACG
>CAZUXX010000672.1:0-2500 GCA_964624215.1 uncultured Planctomycetaceae bacterium | reverse complement strand
ATCCTTGTGCGTCCGAGCTGGCTCCTGGCGGTTCCGGGCTTCGCTCTGTTGCATGTCGGTCTGCGCCGGCCGCGACTGCCGGCCGTCCGGGATGCCGCGGTGGTCCTCGGAGCGATGCTGGCGGTGCTGTTGCCGTGGGGGCTGAGGAACCTGAACGCCACCGGTCACTTTGTGCTGACGACACTGTGGGCCGGTCCGAGTCTGTACGACGGGCTGAATCCCTCGGCCACCGGCGACAGTGACATGACGTTCTTTGATCGGGAGAACGTGCTCGGTGCGGGAATGACCGAGTACGAGATGAACGCGCACTACCGCCAGCGGGCACTGGAGTATGCGCGGGAGCATCCGGGACACGTGGCCCGGCTCGTGCTTGCCAAGCAGCTGCGGTACTGGAAGCCGTGGCCGAATGCGGAGCAGTTTCGGAGTTTCTGGCTGTCGGCGATGCTGGCCGCGTTCTACGTGCCGATGATGGTGCTGTCCGCGGCCGGTTTCTGGAAGTCGCGGCACTCGCTGTGGGCATGCCTGCTCACACTCGGTCCGGCGATCTACTTCTCGCTGATTCATTCGGTGTTTGTCTCGTCGCTGCGGTACCGGCTGCCGGCGGAGTATCCGTTACTGATCCTGACTGCAGTCGGGCTGTGTGCTGTCGCGACCCGTTGGTCTGTTCTTCAGGAGGACGGCTGACGATGTGGCGCGCACTGCGGTGGTCAGTGGTGATCCTGCTGCTGGTTGCGGGCGTTGCCTGGTGGCAGATCGATCGTCTGTGGTCTCAGCGAAATCTGTTGCTGGCGGGGAAGATTCGTGAGCGGCTCAGTGAGATTGCACCTGAGTGGGAGATCGAGTTTGCGAGTGCGGAGTTCGGCGAGGAAGGCCGGGTTGGGCTGAGTGATCTGCGTGTGCGTCCCAAGGGAGCCGAGGGGACGCTCCTGGTCATCCCGCGGCTGGAAGTGGAGCTGGACCGGGAGTTGTTTGCCAATTCGCTGCAGGTGCAGATTCTTCATGTCGATGTGCACGAGCCGCTGCTGCAACTGGTCCGGAGCGGGGCAGGGGAGTGGAACTGGCAGAATCTTCCTCCGCTGCCGCACAGCAAACAGGCGGCTCCGGAGATCGAGATTCACGGAGGGCGTGTGGAGGTGCTTCTGGAGGCGAGTACGCACCTGCCGCAGACGGAGTTTCAACTGTCGGAGGTGTCGGTCACGCTGAGTCCTTCTGCGTGGCATCAGTACCGTCTTGCCGGGGCGACACAACTCGATGAGACGGGGACGCTGCAGTTTCGCGGGACGCTCGATCTCGAATCGCGGGCGTGGACGCTGCATGGTCGCTGCGACGAACTCGGTCCGCCGGGTCAGCTTCTGGAGATTGCGGCCGGGCTCTCTCCGGTAGCGCGCGAGCGGCTGAACCATCTGGCATTACAGACCGAGCGGGCGCGCCTGTCCCGCAACACACGCCGCGGCGGCGAGTTCCACACGCATGCCGTCCCCGTCCGCACGGCGTCGCAAAGTGCCGTTCAATCCGTTGGCGGAACTCCCCTTTCGAATGCGCGGTTCCGGATTCCTGCACTGGGCCTGGCAGCGAACGTGCAGATCGAGTTTCTGTTGAATGGCGACACCAGCGGGGAGCCGCCGGGATATCATGTGCAGGCGCGGATTCGGGACGGCGTGATTGACAACCCGGCCTTGCCGGTGCCACTGTCGGGGGTCGCCTGTGATCTGACGATCAGTCCGTCGCAGATTGTGCTGACGGGATTCGAAGCGTCGAACGGTGAGAGCCGCCTGACTGCGAATGCGACCGTCTCGCGGGATGCGTCGGCTCCGGCGCGGTCGCTGTCGATCCGTGCCCAGAACCTGCAGTTTGGCCGCCAGATCGAGGACCATCTGAGTGGCGGCCTGTTGCGGATGTACCAGGAACTGCGACCGGCCGGGCGCTTCGATGTCGACGTGTCGGCGAGCACGGACGGTCTGTCGGGATGGCAGGTGCGGCTCAACCAGTTCGAGGCGCACGACTGCTCGATTCTGCCGGATGTGTTCCGCTGTCTGGTGGACGGGATACAGGGACGGATCTGGCAGGAAGACCGGACGTTCTACGTTGATTTCACCGGGTATGCGGCGGGTCGACCGGTGACGGCGAAGGGGTATTTCGCCAACCCGGGTCCGAACCTGACGGCGGTCATCAACGT
The DNA here is from genome assembly GCA_964624215.1 of uncultured Planctomycetaceae bacterium. Lineage (GTDB taxonomy): Bacteria > Planctomycetota > Planctomycetia > Planctomycetales > Planctomycetaceae > CAZUXX01. The sequence goes on along the minus strand of CAZUXX010000672.1, from coordinate 324 downwards.
TCGGGGTGAACGGCTCCCGATCGATGAGCGGGTGATTGAAGGATTCAACGAGCCTCAGCACGAGGGGATTCGCGAGGCGATCGAGCGGCTGAATGTGCGCGGGTTGTGTGATCTCGACCTGTCGCTGGTGAAGACCGGTGAGCCCGGGGAAACGGTGGTCCCGCGACTGACGGTCGACGTGTATGACGCGACGCTCACCGCTCGCAATTTCGCATACCGGGTCGAGGAGTTGTCGGGACGGGTCCGGTTCGATCCTCTGGCGGATGATCCGGCGGAACGCGAGGTCTGCCGGTTTCTGGACCTGAAGGGGCGACATGGTCCGGC
>CAZUXX010000671.1:0-2524 GCA_964624215.1 uncultured Planctomycetaceae bacterium | reverse complement strand
CGAAACAGATTGCCACGACCGTTGAGGATGTTCTTTCGCAAGAAGGACGGATCGATACTCTGCTGAACGTAGCGGGTGTCAACAAGCGGCAGCCGACACTGGACTTCAGTGAGGCCGATTACGATTTCGTCCTCGACATCAATCTCAAGGGGGCATTCCTGATGGCCCAGGCCTGCGGACGACACATGGTCTCCCGCGGTGCCGGGAACATCATCAACATCGACTCGCTCAACAGCCACGGGACGATGAAGAATGTAACTCCCTACGCGATGAGCAAGTGCGGCCTGCACGGAATGACGAAGGCACTGGCACTGGAGTGGGGCCCCTGCGGAGTCCGCGTGAACGGACTGGCACCCGGCTTCATTCTGACCGATCTGACGCAGCGACTCTGGGCGGACCCGGAGATGGCGAACTGGGGTAAAACCAATACCCCGCTGGGGCGTCTCGGGCGACCTCAGGATCTCGTCGGCACGGCCATCTTCCTTGCCTCACCGGCTGCGGCGTTCCTTACCGGACAGACGATCTACGTCGATGGCGGCTTCACGTGCGGATACAACTGGCCGATCCCGGCCGATGGCGGGCAGTCCGACTGATCCCGTCGTCAATGATCGAGCACACGACACTCCTGCCGGGACGCGGCGGCGACTCCGGGGGGGCGATGCGGCCGCCGGCATCGAAGTCGGCGGTGATCGCCGCGCCTTGTGCCTGCTGTTCAACCGGGCTCAGAGGTCTGCAAAGTTCCTCAGAAGCTGCCGGCCAACGTGCTGGCTTTTCTCCGGATGGAACTGCGTTGCGAACACGCTTCCTGTGGAAACGATGGCGACGAATTCTCCGCCGTGGTCAGCCGTGGCGGCGATCACGGACTCCTCTGCCGGACACACGTGATAGCTGTGGACGAAGTACACGTAGTCTCCGTCACGAATGCCTTTCAGCAGAGGATGCTCCATGCGGATGGTGAGCGCATTCCAGCCCATATGGGGAATCTTCAGTCCAGGCTGAGAGCGGAATCGGACGACCTCACCGGGAACGATGCCCAGGCCCTCGTATTCGCCGTCTTCGTAGCTGCGATCAAACAGCAGTTGCAGGCCCAGACAAATCCCCAGCAGCGGGCGGCCGGCTGCCACGTGATCCCGGATCGGGTCCGAGAATCCCTGTTCATCAAGCGCCCGGATCGCATCGCGGAACGCGCCGACTCCCGGCAGGATCCACTTCCCGGCTGCCTCGAGCTCTGACGGGGTCGCGCAAATGCGGGCATCAACACCGAGACGCTCGAACGCCTTCTGCACGCTCCGCAGGTTGCCCATGCCATAGTCGATGATGTCGATCACAGGCGACGTCCTTTTCAACAACAGAGTTCTTTCCCGCGGACCCGCTCTGCGTCCTCCGGGTTCACTGCGGTTCGTTCGCGTTTGAAGTTTCGCGTGAACGGATCTGCGACCAGACGTCTCCGTCGAACAGCGAGAGCATCTTCGCGGCTCCGGCTTCGGCGAGTTCTTTGCCGGTCAGAAATCGCCCGGGGCGGGTCCACTGGCGGATCAGTTCCTCGGGAAGTCCGAACAGCTTTGTGAGCAGGGCATCGAGTTCCGACTCGAGCTGTGCGAAGTGCCGCGCCCATTCGGCAGCCTCTTCAAGCCGGACATCTTCCTCACTTTGCCACCGCATCGGATGAAACAGCAGCGTCGACTGCATGGTCACGTAACGGCGCCGACAGGCGGCAAACGGCAGCAGTGCCGCCGAGGAGCATTCGCCGACCACGACGGCAATCGGATCGAGTCCCCGCAGACGAATCAGTGACGCCAGTGCCAGCCCCACAAAGACGTTGCCGCCACACGAGTCGAAGTAGAGGATGCCGCGACTGTGCCGGGGCACCGAGACGAGCTTGTCTGTCAGGTCGCCCTGCCTGTCGGAGAGTTCGCCTGCCAGCACCAGTTCCCAGTCCTGTTCGACTGGCGGCACGCTCCCGTTAGCGGGGCCGGGATAGGGACGGATTGGGCGCCGCTCGGCAGGGCGATTGCGACTCGGGCGGTGACGCATCATCAGTCCCCCGTCCTGAAATGCTCAATGATGAGCTTCGGCCAGGGATTCCTCATCGGACGGTTGCCTCAAGTCGAGCCACGGGTCAACGATGCCCGACAGCTGCACAGAGCCCGACAGCAACATGATGACGACCAGCGCACTGACATAGATGGTCTTCCCGACAAAGTTGCTGACCGTCAGCCCCATCAGGTGATGTGCTCCCTCAGGCGGCGGGGCGACGACGCCCCACACGAGAATCGCCATCACGGCGATGAGCAATACACCAACCCAGCCCCCCTGAAGCAAAAACGACCGCAACCGGACCCAGTCGACGGCGAACATCCAGTACGCAACCCAGGCGATCAGCGGAGTCCACGGAACGATCAGCCGGACGATTTCCCAGACGAACAGCCCCAGAGCCTGGATCAGTTGCAACAGGGCGTGCAGCACGTCCATTGATGACAGTCCTTACGGTTCAAAGTTGTCTGCGGCCTCAACCCGCGTCGGC
>CAZUXX010000670.1:0-2526 GCA_964624215.1 uncultured Planctomycetaceae bacterium | reverse complement strand
CGGACGTTCAGAAACCAGGACCCGCCGCACCTGCTTCGACTCTGGCATCAGTGCGAACTCGGGCGGGGAGCGGCCCGCCCGCGCAGTGTCGAGGCTTTCGAACAGTCGATCTACTCGCAGACCTATTTCGATCCGGAGGGCCTTGTGCTTGCCGAATCGGAGGGGCGGCTGGTGGGTTGGTGTCATGCCGGGTTCGGCTTTCTGGCTGACCGCTCGGGGATTGATCCCAGCCGGGGAGTGATCTGCGTCATTCTCGTTCATCCGGAGTTTCGGCGACGCGGGATTGGTCGCGAGTTGCTCCGTCGTGCGGAAGCGTACCTGCTGTCGCGGGGAGCGGAGTCGATTGTTGCCGGAGAGTCGCGGTACTGCGATCCGTTCTATTTCGGTCTTTACGGTGGCAGCCGGCCTTCGGGGTTCCTCGACAGCGATCCGCTGGCGGCGCCGTTCTTTCAGAGTCTGGACTACACACCGGATGCGCACATCGCCATCTGCCAGCGGGACCTGACAGACCGCCGGGACCCGATGAACATGCGGCTGGTGGGGATCCGGCGGAGAACGCAACTGGCGGTAGCGGACGGTCCGATGAAGCCGGACTTCTGGTGGTACTGCCACCTCGGTCGGATGGAGTCGTTGCGGTTCCGGCTGGTCGACCGGAAGACGCTGCAGCCGGTGGCGGCGGTGACGGTGATCGCGCTGGACCATTACATCGATGCCTGGAACGAGCGAGCGATCGGACTGGTCGATCTGTTCGTTTCGGAAGATCTGCGCGGGCAGGGCTATGGACAGACGCTGCTGGTGGAGACAGTGCGGCGGATTCGGCAGGAGCGGTTCACCCGGGTTGATCTGCATGTCCCCGAGCAGAATCCCTTTCTGATGCAGGCCGCTCTCTCCGCGGGCTTTCAGCGGATCGAGACCGGGACGGTGTACCGCCGGCAGAATCTGCCGGTTGGCTGAAGTCGGGCCTGCCGGTCGCGGCGCGCCTCTCGCTTTCCGAGCGGATCGTGTGGGGACGATTCGTGGAGCTGGTGCATACCTGGATCGCGCGACCGGTCGGGTGCAGGCTGTGGAGGGGGGGTGTAGCGAGCTGAAGCAATCTTCAGGAGATTCCTGACACAGGGTGTGGTTCCCCGTGATGAAGATTCGGGTTATTCCGTCTGCCCGCCTCGGGAGGGAGGAAAACCGGTCTGTCGGCGTTGAGTCGGTTGAGGGTGGCCTGCCCGATTCCGCCGATACGTCGAATGCAGACGGTATCAGGGATGGCTGGTTGCGGTCCGCTTCGGACCGTGACGATCGGATGCAGGCTCTGAAGGGCCTCGAACGAGTGCAGCGTGGATGGTGTTGCCACCTGCGGCCGTGCAGGCCGCTTGTGGTCGAGGCGCTGCCTCTCCTCCCCGGACAGGGTCTAAGGAATCCAGCGAAGGAACGCAGGGATGCCAACGCAGAGATTCACTGCTTGCCGGCGGTCGACGCCATTGGCTCTGGCCGATGCGCGGCTGATCCTGACATGGGTCATTGCAGCGGCCGGGCTGCTGACCCAGGTTGGCCGGGCTCAGCAGCAAGTGGGTCCGGCCTTCGCGTCTCCGCCTCCGCAGCCGGGGGCGCAAGCTTCCTCACCGCGGAACTCGCAGGCTGAGCCGCGACCCTTTCTGCCAGTGCCACAGCACCTCTCGGGTGTCCTGGGTGCGGGCGAGGTTCAGCCGGTGCAGCACACCAAACGGGATGAGCGTCCGCCGCTCGATCGCCGGATTGCGGCGATGCCGAACGACCACCAGAAGCTGGAGATCATTCACCGTCGCAGCCAGTTGATCCTCACGCACGCAGCGGTGCGGCGGTTTGCCGTGACCGATCCGAGCATCATCGACGTGGTGACGTATTCGCCTGAAGAGTTTTCCGTCATCGGTAATTCACTGGGGACCACGGACCTGATGATCTGGTTCGAGGGGGAGGAAGAGCCGCTGATGTACCTGGTGACGGTCATCCCGGACCCCAGCCTCGAAGAACGTCGCCGGATCGATTACGGCAAGATCGAGCGTCGCCTGGCGGTACTGTATCCCAACAGCAAGGTGTACCTGATCCCCATGTCGCGGAAGATCATTGTCCGCGGGCAGGCGAGGGATCCGGAGGAAGCGGCCCGCATCATGCAGATCGTCCGGGGTGAAGTGTACACCCAGGATGGCGGCATCTTTCTGGGGTATACGCCGGGTGACCCGGGAGCCGCCGGGAACGACCTCAACGACCTTGACCGGAATGACCTGCTGTCGACGCTGATTGTGAACGAGTTGCAGGTTCCCGGGGAGTACCAGATCAACATTCGTGTGCGGATCGCGGAACTGAATCGGGCGATGTTGCGCGAGTACGGACTGGACTGGAACGCGCTGATCCAGATTTCGGGGGATCAGATCAACATCGGGACGGCCCTTGGCGGCAGCAACATCTTCAACTTCACGGGAACGTTTGAGGACGTCCAGATCACAACGCTGCTGCGGGCCCTGGTTGGCGTGCATGCGCGGGTGCAGGGCGAGGTAC
>CAZUXX010000669.1:0-2527 GCA_964624215.1 uncultured Planctomycetaceae bacterium | reverse complement strand
AACATCATCCCGGTGGAACTCCCGGGAACGCGTCGCCAGGTCCATCCATCCCGGATCCGACGCGAGAAAGTCGCCGCGTTGCCACGGTTGCACCAGCTCACTCAACGGGTGCTGATCCCCCATCTGGATTCGCACCAGACGGCGAAACCCGGCCGGGCTCCGGCACATCAGTCGACGGGCCCGTTCCCGAGCCAGACGCATCCGTTCCAGAAGGTTCAAGCGCGCGGATGCGCCGTTCGAGTTCCTCATCAGACAACTGGCTCAGGTCATCGTCGGGAGAAGCGGCGGAGGAAACCGCCGTCCAGTCCCGTGGGGGAAGACTGCGGAGAAAGAACGTCTGCGCCGTCACGTTCCCTTTCAACGCAGTCTGGTACAGGGCAGCCGCGACGTTCTGGCTCAGCATCTCAAGCAGTTCGTCCCAGCGGCGTCGAAACTCCGGGTCAGCTTCGAGGGTGCGATAGAGCCGATCAAACGAGACGTTCAGCCGCAGGCACGCCGCCGCGGGGGAGGCCCCGCGCAGCACCAGATCAAGAATCTCCTGCTGTTCCTCCACTCCCAGCGGCCCTGACGGTGCGCCCGCGACAGACGTCAGTGACGGGGCGGGACCTTCACGCTCATTCCCCGGCGGCCTCGTCGACCCGGGACCGGTTGTCAAAGAGGTAGTACACCGGGTTGGAGAACCGGCTCTTCTCAAACGTTTCCTTTGAGACTCGTTTTTTCCCATGGCGTCGGCCTCCGTAAAGCACCGAGTGGTTCTCCCGGGTTTGCATTCGCGATTTCGTTACCCCCACCCGCACAAACCCCGCTGTCTCAAAGAACGGGTTCACGTGACCCATCTGCGAGAGCGTTTCAATCCACGGAAACGGACAGAGCCGGCACGACCGCCGAAGAAACGCTGCGGCTATCCCGCCTCCCCGGTAAGCCGGATGCAGTACGATTCGCTGCAGCAGGACGAGTTGGGAATTGAGCACCCGCATTGACGTCGAGGTCCAACGCCCGCTGTGACCGAAAAAGCGATGACGCAGCGCCAGCGAAACCGGAGGAACCACGAACACACACATCCCCACAGGACGGTCGCGATGCCACAGGACCGTCGCAAACCGGATCATCCCCAGACCGTGGCTTCGGTAATGCCACCGAGCGAAGTACGCCCAGTCGGCTCGGGTGCCGGAGGAAATCCACAGATCGCTGGCGAACGAGACCGTTTTTTTTTGGCGCTTCGATCGCGCTTCCTCCCGTCCGACTGCGGCTGTGGCGAGGCCTTCCCTTCCACCCGGATCTCACCTCCGAGGCGGCAGGTCACATGCACCTCCGGACTCAGATCCTCCGCGAGGTCCTCATGCGTCGTCGCCAGCAGAAAACCGGTCTTGCTCCGGTCGCACATCCGGCGGACATTGAACGAAATCACCTTCGCCAGCGTACGATCAAGCGTCGCAGTGAACTCGTCCGCCACGACCCACGCCGGATTCCGTGCAACCGCCAGCGCCAGCCGGAAGCGATAGCGCTGACCATCCGAAAGCTCTGCCGACGTCCGCAGCATCAGCTGCGCTTCTCCCAGTCCACAACTGCAAAGAAGTTGCATCGCCTCGTCCGCCGGGAGTCCGAACGCTTCCACCAGCAGACAGCGGGGCAGGGGGAGTTCATCCAGTACGACGACCTGTTGGCCAGGCTCATTCGCCGGCCCCGCGTTGCGAAGCCCCTCGACGATCGCCCGCATCAGGGACGACTTCCCCGATCCGCTGTCTCCGGTGAACAGCACGATCGAACCCGGCGTCAGCGGAATCTCAAGATCTTCGGCGATGACGTGGCGACCCTGCTCGAAACCGATCCCGAAGTGGTCCATCACCCTCGACGCAGCCACACTGTTTCGCCTGGGAAGAAACTGGTGAGACACAGTCACTCGCATCGCAGCCCTCGCGTCTGTTCCGTTTATTGATCACGATGGACGTTGCGCGATTCGGCCGGGCCGCGTGTTCCTCCACGGGAACATCCATACAATTCCCTTGGGTTCGCAGGGATTCGGTTCCAGAGGATGCGATGCCGCACTGACTCCGCACGCAAGGGTATGTCATGATTGTGGACCGCTATGATCTCGTGATCGACGGCTACAATCTGTTGCATGCCTTGGGCTATGCCCAAAGGACCTGGGGCCCCGGTGACATGCAGCGGGCCCGGGAACGGGTCATTCGCTGGCTCTCCCGGAGACTCACGCCCGACCGGCATCCCCGCACTCTGGTCGTCTTCGACGCGGCAGAAACTGACAGTCGCTACGTCCACCAGGTGACGGTCCGTCGCTTCCGGCTGCTGTTCTCTCCCCATGGACTTCAGGCCGACGATCTGATCGAAGACCTGATCGATCTGCACTCCGCACCCCGGCGACTGCAGATTGTCTCGAGCGACCATCGCCTGCACCGCGCAGCCCGCCGCCGCCGGGCCGCCTGCATGGACAGCGAAGACTTCATCGGTCTGCTCGCCCGGGCCCACCAGCAGGCCCGTGAAACCGCTACCGAGGAAGAGGCACAGACCA
>CAZUXX010000668.1:0-2528 GCA_964624215.1 uncultured Planctomycetaceae bacterium | reverse complement strand
TTTCTGCGGTGGTTCACGATGGCCGCAGCGAGCCGGGCCAACCATTGCTGGTGGGCCGGTTCACGAAATGCCGCTTGCGGCCAGAGAGTGACGAGGGCCGCGGTCAATCCCAGGCCTGCCACCAGCGCCATGGCTGCTCCGACCGAGGCTGCCCAGCCGAACTGCCGCACCGGGCCAAACTCGCTCACCGTCAGCGAAAGCACTCCAATGACTGTGGTCAGTGATGCCCAGAAGCAGGGGCGGATTGCCTTGCGCAATGCCGTTGCGACGGGCGATTTCTCGTCGCGGCAGCTGCGGAAGTAATGCAGGTAATGAACGGTGATGGCCAGCGTGAAAATCATCACCATGACCGGCAGCGCGGAGAGAAGGAAATTCATCTCTCCGCCAAGAACTTTCACTGCCGCCTGTGTGGCCGCGACTGCCCAAAGTGTTGTGCCGACGATGCCGATCGACAGTCGCAGATCATGCAGTGTCTGATACAGCAGGATTCCGCAGATCAGAAATGCTGTGAAAAAGAACTTCTGATTTGAGCGGGGATTGCCGAGCCGGTCGAGCTCCGAGACGACGACGGGACCTCCCGAGATCAGCAGCTTGTCCTGGTCGGGGAGGCAGTACGACAGCTGCTCTCTGATCCGGGAGACGGTTTCGACGCGATGGGTAATTCCGTGGTCGGACAGCAGGCAGATGAGTCCGACGAGCTGACCGTTGGGAGCGACGACGAGTCCCTTCAGGCGCGACTGGATTTCGTCTTCGCTGACACCGAGATCCCGCATGACGGCGGCAAGTCGCGCCGGGGACCAGCACTGCCGAACCCCCTGGATTCGGTCGAGCCTGGCTGCGATGGATTCGACGAGGGGATCATCCGGTTTGTGATCCCTCAGGCCGATAGCGATGATTTCCTCGGCGCCGAACTGATCCGTGAATTCGGCGTAGGTGACTGCGATGGGAGAGTCATCGGGCAGCCAGGTTTCGATATCGTTGTTGGTCGGCAGCGCGTTGCTTTGGACAGCAAGGAGCGGGAGCAGGAGTGCAGCCGCTATCAGGATGTGTCGGCTATAGGACTGGTAGAGCGTCGAGAGCATGTTCGAGCCGCTGTCTCTTTGTGACCGACGACGGGGCCCGCCCATCCCCGGATCGCAGTTCGCGGCCACGCGGGACCGCACCCCCTGTCCTTCCGCCGGCGCGCAAGGCTGTCTTCGTTAGGTATCGAGCATCAGCGACCGTCACCACGAGACCGATATCGAGAGTGCAAGGTGAAGTTCGGCTCCCCCACCTTTGAGAAGCAGATTCGGCCGATTCTGCGGGATAATCGCTTTCTGGTGATTGGGTGTGCAGTGGTGACCGGATGACTGTCACTGGACTCGGTGTACGGAATCCCTGTTCAAGTTCGACCGGAGGAAAAGCCATGTCCCTCGCTCGCTCCGTTGCCCTCTGGCTTTCCCTGCCCGGTCTTCTGACAGGAGTCGTGAGGTTACAGGCGGCCGATCCGGATCCGGAGAATCCCGGTCCGCGCGTCTGGCCGCGTCTGCAGAACGTTGCTTCGGTGCAGGAGTGGCAGGTGCGTCGGGATTCGATCGTGTCGTCGATGGAGGCTGTCACGGGGTCCCTGCCCGATCGCACAGACCGTCCTCCCATCGACGCCAATGTTCTTGAGCAGGAAGACCGTGCCGGACACATTCGCCAAACGGTGCGGTTCACGAGCGAGCCGGGGGATGACCTGACCGTTTACGTGTACGTGCCGAAGGGGCTGAGGGAGGGGAGCGTCGGCCCGGGATCGTGGCGCTGCATCCGACTCACACTATTGGAAAGGGTGTCGTTGACGGTCAGAGCGATCGCCCGAACAGGGCCTATGCGAGAGAACTCGCGGACCGGGGCTATGTCGTGATCGCTCCGGATTATCCCTCGTTCGGAGATGAGCGGCAGTATGACTTTGCGGGGGATCGCTATCGATCCGGAACCATGAAGGGGATCTGGAACCACATGCGCTGCGTCGATCTTCTGGAAGAGGTGCCACAGTGTGATGCGGAGCGAATCGGAGCAATCGGACATTCACTCGGGGGGCATAACGCGATCTTTCTGGGAGTCTTCGACGAGCGGGTGGATGTGGTCGTTTCGAGTTGCGGGTGGACCCCCCTCCATGAACTATTACGGGGGCAAGATTGCGGGCTGGACGAGCGACCGGTACATGCCAGCACTGCGGGACGAGTTCGAACTCGATCCGGACCGGGTGCCATTCGATTTCCCGGAGCTGATCGCGGCACTGGCCCCGCGACCGTTCTTCAGCAACTCTCCTCTGTGGGATTCCAACTTTGACTATCGGGGAGTGGAGAAGGCCGTTGTCGCCAGTCGGCCAATCTACGAGCTGTACGGCCGGCCGCATCATCTGCGGGTGACGTACCCGGATGCGGAGCACGATTTTCCACCGCCCGTGCGCGAGGAGGCGTATCGGTTCCTCGACCGGCATCTGGGAATGACAGATGACAAAGCGACTCCGCCCGAGTCGACGAAGTGAAACGGTCCGGTGCGCC
>CAZUXX010000667.1:2298-2532 GCA_964624215.1 uncultured Planctomycetaceae bacterium | reverse complement strand
CCCCGAACTGCTCGACTGGCTCGCTGCCGAGTTCCTCCGAGTCGGGTGGAGCCGTAAACAGCTGATTCGCACCATCGTCCTTTCGGAGACGTACCGGCAATCCGCGCAGCATCGGCCCGAACTCGACGAGATCGACCCGCAGAATCGGCTGCTGTGGCGACAGAACCGCTTTCGTGTCGAAGCCGAGATCATCCGGGACTTCTGCCTCGATGCGCCCGGACTGCTCGACGATCG
>CAZUXX010000667.1:0-2288 GCA_964624215.1 uncultured Planctomycetaceae bacterium | reverse complement strand
CGGAGGTGTGGCACCGAAGGATGACCACTATCGCCGCGGGATGTACACGTTCTTCAAACGCACCGCGGCTCACCCCAATCTGGTCAACTTCGATTGCCCCGACTCGAACACAACCTGTGTCGAACGTCGCCGCTCGAACACACCATTGCAGGCACTGCAAATTCTCAATAACGACGTCTTTGTCACCGCGGCCCAGGCCATGGCCCGCAGGATGCTCGATACCGACGGGACAGACGACGAACGTCTCGAGCTCCTGTTCCGGCGATGCCTTGTCCGCTTCCCCACCAGCGATGAGCAGGCGGCACTCCGTCAGCTGCTCGACGACGCCCTGGCGTGGTATGCCGATCATCCTGAACAGGCCGTTACTTTCGGAGGTGAAGCCACCACCGAACTGGCGGTTCGAAAGGCTGCCTGGACAACCGTGGCACGAACCGTGATGAATCTCGACGAGTTCCTCACCCGCGAGTGACCCCCTGCACCCTCTGCCAGACTCCATCGTCCGCCAGCGTCCTCCTGCACACCATCGGGCGAGGGCATAAGAAATGACAAACGGCGGGCCCGCGAATCATCAGGCAGCAGGAAAGCAAATCACTCACGAGGCTCCTCCCGCCGCGGCCATCTCCCCGTCAGGTCAGACGGAGTCTCCTCCGGACGAGTCCGCCTCGCATCCGCCGCCGACTCTCGCTCCGGATCCGCCTCCGATGGCCCCGCCGGTCCCCACCCCGGAGGACATCGCACCCTCCCAGACTCCACAATCCACACTTGGCCTGACCCGTGCCGATCGAGCCCTGCTCGCTGGTGGAGGACTCGTCATCGGCCTCCTGCTGGTGGCACATGCGATTCGCATGGGAGGTTGGGGGCTGTCTCCGGTCCTCATTGACGATCTCCCGCCCCGGCAATACGACTATCGGCTCGACATCAACCGTGCCTCCTGGGTGGAGTGGATGCAGCTCGATGGAATCGGAGAGGTCACCGCCCGTCGAATCGTCGACGAGCGGGACACCAACGGGCCCTTCGACTCGGTCGACGACCTCATCCGCGTTCGCGGGATCGGTCCCCGCACGCTTGAAAAACTGCGACCTCAGCTGATCGACCTCCGGCACAACCAGCCGGACAACACGGTTCAAGCGCCACAACGGCAGAACCTGCAGCACATCGGCCGAAATTTCTGAGCCCCCTTCAGTGGAACTCAACGCGAAGGGTGGACTATACTCCCTGCTTCGACGGAATCGACGCAGTGAGCAAGTGCAATGCCCAAGCAGAAAACCCACAAGGGGATGCAGAAACGCTTCAAGGTGACGGCCAACGGTAAGGTCAAGCACCGTAAGGCGTTCCGTGGACATATCCTTGGCAAGAAGAGCGGCGATCGCAAGCGGCGCCTGCGTCAGGACGGGGTCATCACCGGCGCCTTTGCCGAGCAGATCGCCGACGCGCTCCGTCCCGCACGCTAGTGTGAACTCGACGGATTTTCCCGCGAGATTCCGCCGCGAACACAGTTCACCCGACTCGGCCACGGCCCCCAAAGCGCTGACATCAGCCGCCGTCCCGGTCCATTGAGAGACGTTCAATGAGAGTCAAGTCAGGCAAAACACGCCGTCAGGCGAAGAAGCGGCTGTTTAAAGCCGCTAAAGGAAATTACGGCGGTCGGAAGAATCTGATCCGGACAGTCAAGGAGACCCTGCTCCGCGCAGGAGCCTTTGCCTACCGCGATCGCCGCGCCAAGAAACGCGACTTCCGCGCCTTGTGGATCACCCGCATCACGGCTGCCTGCCGCGCCCGTGGCCTGCGGTATTCCACCTTCATCTACGGGCTCAAGCTCGCTGGCATCGAACTGAATCGCAAGATGCTCAGCGAACTCGCGATTCACAACCCGGAGGTCTTCGACGAACTGGCGAATGTCGCCCGTTCCGAAGCGGGAGCAGTCACCGAATCCGCCGCGAGCTGACGAGCCGCGGCTGCGCCGCTCTGCCAGAGTGTCGACAGTCATTCATGGCACCGGCCCGTTCGGGATCCTCCGGGGAGCAGCACTCCTTGAGCGATTCCGCGAAGTAAGTAGGCGCTCAATCGCCATGCCCTCCTTTCCACGTCAGCCCGGCTTCCCTTCCTGAGGGATCCCGGGCTGTGTTTGTTCCCGGGAGCAGTTGCCCCCTCACCGGGCCGCTCCCGCTCGACTCTCCTCCCCGGAGGCCGGATGTCTCCCCGAGAACAGTTCGCCGCCTACGAAGCCCAGGCCCTCGACGCGCTCACGAATGCCGCCGACGAAGACGCCCTCGAAGCCGCCCGGATCG
>CAZUXX010000666.1:0-2540 GCA_964624215.1 uncultured Planctomycetaceae bacterium | reverse complement strand
CACAGTCCCCAGGCTGAGGTACGGACCGTAGGGGATCTCGTCGTCCCACCGCATGGCGACTCGTGCGGCAATGCTGGCCAGGGCGAACGCCGGCGCAAGAAAGAAGGCAATGATCACGGGCTGCCAGCCGACGAAGGCCCCCACCATCGCCATCAGCACAACATCTCCATCTCCCATCGCTTCCCGGCCGAGCAGCCACGTCCCGACCGCACGGACCACCCAGACCAGCCCTCCCCCGACGGCCAGTCCGGCGACACTCACGGCAAGCCCGTGCAGGTGCGGATGCTCCAGGAACCACGCCGGCACTTCGGAGGATTGAGGAATCATCCACTGTAGCCACTCCGGACCGATGTACTCGAAGTCCAGTGCCAGACGCCGTTCCTGAAACCACAGCGGCACGATGTTCAGCCGTCCGACGATGCCTGCAGCGAGAACGCCAACCGCCATTGCAGGAAGCGTCGTCGTGTCAGGGATGATCTTCAGACGAAAGTCGATGAGGCTGGCAACCAGCAACGCCTCAATCAGAACCATGTGATAGGCATAGCGGAGGTGCAGCCACGCCTCGACCGACAGGGATCCGAGCCCCGGGACGGCCTGTGGCCCGAGCGGGCTGTACAAACAGCTCTCTTCGAGAGGCACGTGCAGTCCCAGCGGGACCTCGCACCAGTACACCAGGACGAACAGGCACCCGTTGAAAAACTCGATCAACGGATACTGGGGAGAGATCCACATCCGGCACGAGCGGCAGCGGCCTCGAAGCAGGATCCACCCCAGGATGGGGACATTGTCATACCACCGGATGCGGGTACCACACCGCGGGCAACTGGAGGGAGGCGTCACGAGTCCCCGAATGGCCGCCCAGAACTCCCCGTGCGGGTACCGGGGCAGCCGGTACACGCAGACGTTCAGGAAGCTGCCACACGTCGCCCCCAGAACGAACAGGAAACCGAGCACCAGCCAGTCGGGCAGTTCACTGCGAACGAACAGATCGGCCAGCATGACGGTCGACAAGCTCGTCAAGGTTCCCCCTCCAGCGAGGGAAGCCGTCGGAGGATTTCCTCGACAATCAGCTCGGCTGCTCGTCCGTCGGTGGAGACTGTCAGGGTGGCCGCGTCCTCATACAGCGGCTCGCGCCGAGCAAGCAGGGCGGCAATCTCTTCTGCAACAGGCAGATCGGTCAGGGACGGTCGCGTCCCTGTCGGCCCGACATCTCCCCCGATTCTCGCGAGGATGGTCGGGATCCCGGCAGTGAGCCATACGACCGGTCCCGCCTGCCTCATTCGCAACCGTGTGCCGGAATCAAGGACAGCCCCGCCGCCGGCCGCGACAACACAGCGGGGACGATGCAGCAAATCGGCGAGGCATTCGGCTTCAAGCCGGCGAAAGAACGGCTCGCCGTCCTCTGCAAAGATCGCAGCAATGCACTTGCCGGCACGGCGTTCGATTTCCTGGTCCGCATCGACGGCCTCCCAACCCAGGCGACGCGCCAGCAGCGGACCAACCGTCGACTTCCCTGTCCCCCGATAACCGATCAGCGTGATGGGCATGGGAGTCCCGAACTGGTCACGGTTTCAGTTTCCGGCAATCGGCGAGATCACCCCCGGGGTGGCATCGCCATCGGCGAGCGGATTGGGCGACGTGTGTCCGTATCGCCGCGGCACCGGAGGACCAATCAGCTCCGTCATCTCTGAACGGTCGAGGATCTCGTCCTTCAACAGACCTTCCGAGAGCGCCTGCAGTTTGTCGCGATGCTCTTCGAGTGTTTCGACCGCCTGCCGTTCGGCGTCGCGGAGGAACCGCTGGATTTCCTCGTCGATCAGGCGCGCCGTCTCTTCGCTGAACTGTCGCTGCTCGTGAATCTCTTTCCCGAGGAAGGGGTGTTCTTCGGTTTGACGGAACGCAACCGGACCGATGCGATCACTCATTCCCCAGTGGGCCACCATCCGTCGGGCAAGGTCGGTCGCCCGCTTCAGATCATCCTCGGCCCCGGCCGTGTACTCGTCGAATTTGATCTTCTCGGCCGCACGCCCGCCCAGCATAAAGGCGAGCATCGCGTGCAACCGTTTCTGGCCGATACTCAGGCGTTCTTCCTCAGGGAGCAGCTGAGTGACACCCAGCGCCCGGCCGCGGGGAACAATCGTCACCTTGTGCACGAGGTCGATATCCGGAGACATCCACGCCATCAGCGCGTGGCCTGCCTCGTGGTAAGCGGTCATCTCCCGCTCATGTTCGTTGAGCAGTTCCTCGCGGCGTGCCCCCATGAGAATGCGGTCCCGGGCCAGTTCGAAATCGTCACGATCGACGGCCGACTTCCCTTCCCGGGTCGCATTGAGCGCGGCCTCGTTGACAAGATTTTTCAGGTCCGCCCCCGAAAACCCGATCGTCCCGGCAGCGACTTCCTCCAGATCGACATCATCTGCCAGCGGCACCTTCCGCGTGTGGACCTTGAGAATCCCCAGACGACCGTTTTTCGTCGGCTTCTCGACGGTGACCTGGCGGTCGAACCGGCCCGGACGCAGCAACGCCGGGTCGAGCACGTC
>CAZUXX010000665.1:0-2550 GCA_964624215.1 uncultured Planctomycetaceae bacterium | reverse complement strand
AGGAGACATACACCGAGAAGCTGGCGGCGCTGATCGAGGCGAAGGTGGAGGGGCGCGAGCTGGTGTCTCCGCCGCAGGGCGAGCAGCCGCAGGTGATCAACCTGATGGAGGCGCTGAAGGCGAGCATGAAGCAGGTGAAGCCGCTCACGCAGACCTCTGCTGCCCGCAAGAAGCCGGCCCGCAAGACGGCAGCAAGCAAGACCTCGCGATCGAAGTCCAGGACGAAGAAGGCCGCTGCGCCGAAGCGCAAACGGAAGACGAGTTGACGTCGATGCCTGATACGATCGCGGTCTCCGGATGCCTGGCCTCGATGACTCACGACGAGTTTGCCGACCTCGTCCGCAGCCGGGGGGACCAGTATTCCGCCACCGTCAGCCGGGCGGTGACTGTGCTCGTTCTTGGTGAGGAGGAGCTGCCGTTTGCGGCGAATGCACGTCCCTCACACAAGCTGCAGCAGGCGCGGGCGCTCCAGCGGAGCGGACATTCGATCCGGATTGTTTCGGAGTCAGAGTTTCTTGGCCGGGAGATGGCCGAAGCGGCCGGAGGCGTTCGGCGATTGTACACGCTGGCGGAAGCCTGTCGGCTGTTGGGGATCAGCGGGCGTCTCCTGCGGGGCTGGATCTGCAGCGGACTCATTGTTCCCACCACGACGGAGGTCGGACCGGCATTTGACTTTCGGGAGTTGAGCCGCGCGCGGTGGCTGCTGCACCTGTTAAACAGCGGTGTTCCCGGCCGCCGTATCGAGCGGGCCCTGGCTCAGGTCCGGCAGTGGTCGACCAGTGCCGACGAACTGCTCCAGCGGCTGCGCCAATGTCCTCACCGGGGCGGTCGGCTGATTCTGGACGATGCGCAGGGCGAGTCTCTCGAACCGACCGGCCAGCGGCTCCTTCCTTTCGACGAGGACGACCTCGGCAAGACGACGTCCGCCGCAGAGGAAGGGATTGCCCTGCCGCTGAGGTCGGAGTGCGAACTCGACTTTCTTCGGGCTCTCCAGCTCGAAAGTGAAGGAGAGCTGGAAGCGGCGGCCCGTCTGTATCGCTCGCTGCTTGATCGGGAGGGGCTACAGCCGGAACTCTGCTTCAACCTGGCGAACGTGCTGCGGGCGCAGGGGCGGATTGAAGCCGCCATTGAACGGTATTTTCAGGCGGCGGAACTTGATCCGGAGGATCCCGCGATCTGGAACAATCTGGGATGCACGCTTGCCGATGCAGGTCGCCACCGTGAAGCGATCGATGCCCTGCAGCGGGCCTTGCACCTCGACCCCGATGCGGTCGAAGTGCATTACAGCCTTGCCGATGTGCTGGATGAAGCCGGTGACGCGACCCGCGCACGATCGCACTGGAGGAGGTTCCTTGAAGCCGTGCCATCGGGGCCGTACGCCGACTACGCCCGTCGTCGGCTGCAGGATGAATAGCTCCGGTTCACAATCCATGTGCGGGGCGACGACGAACTCCGGTCCGTTCTGTTGGCGCGGGCATTCGGCCCGGTCGTGTGCTGCCGGGGTCTGTGAGGAATCACTTCACCTCGATCGTCGCGTCGGCCCGCGACCGGGCGAGCTGCCGGTCCCACTCTCTTTGTGAGAGTTCTTCGAGAAGTTCCCCGCGGACATCTTCGAAGCTGAGCTGGCCCGGGATCTGTTCGGTGACCGTGACCAGATGCCAGGCGGACCGCGATGCAACCGGCTCACTCACCTCGCCGACGGTCAGGGTGCGTGCGGCGTCTTCGACTTCGCGTGTGACCCGTCCGGATCCGACGATCCAGCCGAGATCGCCTCCCGATGCTCCGCTCGGACTTTCGGAGAACTCCCGTGCGGCGTCGGCAAAGGAGACTTCCCCCGCAGTGATGCGTTTTCTGAGCGAGCGCAGCCGGTCCCGTGCGGCGACACGCGCCTCCTCGCTTGCATCGGCGGGGACACGGACGACGATCTGACTGACGCGCAGTTTTGTCCCGTCAAACCGCTGCCGCTGTGATTCGAATAACTCGCGCAGCTGATCGTCGCTGGTGATCCGTCGCATCCAGCGGCTCCACGCCAGCGGGAGTTCGAGTGAACGGCGGAGCATGTCTTCGGTAACGCCGGCTCGCGCGAGGATTTCGTCCGGATCGCGATCTCCTCTGGCGATCAGACGTCGCAACTGACTCACGTTCCGACTGACTTCCTCGGGATCTGCCTCGATCTTCTTCGACCTGAGGAAGTTCGCCATCACCTGGCGGTCGATCAACTCATCGAGCAGAGCGTCACGCAGTGCGTCCCGCCGGTTCTCGGGAACCCGGCGAATGAGAAACGCGGTGTCCAGGTCGGCCTGGGTCACCGGCTCACCGTCGACTGTGGCCAGCACGCGGCTGCCGTCGTCTGCCCCGGCTGCGACCGTGAACAGCCACATGCAACTGAGCGTTAAGGTCCACCGCGCCATGGTCACTGCCCCTTGAATTCACCTGTCTGAATGCGTTTGCGACCGGTATGTCGGCCCTGCCTTGCCGCGTTCGTGCAATGAAAAATCGCTCCGGCTGCGCAACAGCCGTCCTAAGGGGAAACGGCCCTTGTCCCTCACC
>CAZUXX010000664.1:782-2550 GCA_964624215.1 uncultured Planctomycetaceae bacterium | reverse complement strand
TCGGACCATCGTTGCGGAGGCGGCTGAATTCCGGGAACAGACCCTGTCCCGGGCACGTCTGAACATCTCCGGTCGTCACGGAAGCAGGTTCCAGTAAAGAAGCAACATGTCCGCTCCCGACTCTCCTGCGATCACGGATGTCCTGCAGACATTGAGAGCGCGGATCCGCCGATACGTACTTCTCGAAGGGATCGCGGCCGTCGTCGCGGTGGTGGGCCTCATCTTCTGGGTCACGCTTGCCGCGGATGTGGCGTGGTTCAAGGTCAGCCGCCTCGAACTGCCCCTGTGGTTTCGCTGGACTGCGCTGGTCGTCGGCGCGGGCCTGCTGATGATGGTCTTTACGGTGTGGATCGTCCTGCGGCTCACACGCAGCTATCGCCTCAAGGCGCTCGCGCTTGTCCTCGAGCGCCGCTACCCCCAGCTCAACGACCGTCTGGTGACCGCTGTCGAGTTCGGCGAGACCAGGCGGCCGGGACGGACCGAGCTCGAATCGGCGATGCTCGCGCGGACCATCGACGAGGCGAATCGCGAGGCCCGCACTCTCGATCTGGCGAGTGTCTTCGACTCCCGACCGCTCCGGCGCGCGGTGATTCTGGCCGTCGTGATGATCGTTTCGATCTCCGGGCTGGGGATTGCCAATGCCTCGACGATGCGCCGCTGGTATGACGCCTGGCTCGGCGGAGCCGAGAATTACTGGGACGCCTATCGAAAAAGCGTCATGTCCGTGCAGGTGCTTGCCCAGCCGGGCGATCGGATTCGCGACTTCGATGCGCAGTCGACGTACAAACATCCCCGCGGGGCGGATCTCGTCCTGGTGGCGACCGTTGCCGAGGAGAAGCAGGTTCCCGACGACGTCACGCTGCGATACCGCTCGTATGGTCCCTCGGGGAACTCCAGCGGATCCTCCTCGATGCTTCGTACCGGGAACCGGCAGTTCCGTCACACGCTGGCCCGCGTTATCGATGATCACGAACTGTGGATCGTCGGCGGAGATTTCACAAACCGCGTCCCCTACCGCATCCAGATTGTCGACCCTCCGAAGGTCACCCGGATCGTCTTTGACTGTGATTTCCCCGACTACACCGGCATCCCGGACGACAGCCGGGTCGTCACCGGCAGTCGCATCGCACTGCCGATGGAGACGCGTGCCGTGCTTCGCGCCGAAGCCAACAAGCCTTTGCGGGGCGTACAGATCCGATCTGAACGGTTCACCCTGGAAGTCGATACCCAGGGGGAGTCACGGCTCACGCTGACCGACGTCACCGGCAGCGGTCGTCGCCAGATCGACCTCGATGCCGGAGCAGTTGCCGCACTCCTGCCCGGGGATCGCACCACGCTTGAATTTTCTGTGTATGCGGGAGCCGACGGCGAGCAGGAGCGGATCCGGCTTTACGAGACGCTCGGGGAGTCGGCCGCCGGTAGCGAGCTTGTTTCTCCCTTCCCGCTTTTGCCGGATGAGAAGCTCCAGATCTATCTGGAAGACACCGACGACATTCTCTCGTTCGATCCTGCGATTGTGAGCATCAGCGGAATTCCGGATATGCCTCCGGTGGTGGAAACCCGGATGGTCGGTATCGGCAGCCGCATCACTCGCAAAGCGCTGATCCCGGTCGCCGGTCGGCTGATGGACGATCACGGTCTTGCCCAGGCGTGGTTCGGCTACCAGATTGGCGATCAGGAGCAGGTGCAGGAGGCACCGCTAGCCAATCCCCCGGCGCGACTCCCTCGGGAATTCACGCTTGAGCACCAGCCCGGCTCGGCGATCGAG
>CAZUXX010000664.1:0-772 GCA_964624215.1 uncultured Planctomycetaceae bacterium | reverse complement strand
GAGCCGTTCGACGTGCTGAGCTTGCAACTGCAACCTGGCACGAAGCTCTCGCTGGGGGTCTATGCCCGCGATGCGGACAACATCAACGGTCCCCACATCTCGCACGGCATGCTGACGACCTTCGACATCGTCTCTGACGAAGACCTGCTGGGGGATCTGTACAATCGCGAGGTGAACCTGCGGCTTCGTTTCGAACAGATTCGCCTGGAGACCGAAAACGTCCGCACTGATCTGCTGCTGCACCGCGGGCGGTATGCGGAAGGTGTTGCCATTGAACAGTCGGGTGCCGCCGACGAGAAACAGGCGACCGAGCTTCGCAACATCCGGGTCGCGGTTCAGGCATCATCCAGCCGCAGCCTGCATCAGGTGCGGAAGAATCACAGCGAACTTCTGGCCGTTGAGCAGGGGTTTCGCGACCTGCGGGCGGAGCTGGTCAACAACCGGGTCGACACCCGAGCCGCCCTGGTGCGACTCGATTCGGGGATCATTACCCCTCTGTACGAACTTGGCAGTCGGAATTATCCTGAACTGGACGAAGCGGTTGCGCTGTTTGGACTGATGATGGAGCGTCAGCAGGATCCGTCCGCATCGATCGACCGCAGCGTCGAATTGCTTGACGAAATCATCGCCCGCATGGATGCCATCCTGCAGCAGATGCAGGAACGCAAAGACTTCAACCAGGTCATTCAGGACCTGCAGGCGATTCTCGACCGCCAGCGGCAGGTTCTTGAGGAGACCGAGCGCCAGCGACAGCAGAGCGTGATCGATAACC
>CAZUXX010000663.1:0-2558 GCA_964624215.1 uncultured Planctomycetaceae bacterium | reverse complement strand
TTCACTCCGCGGCCGCAGCTTCGCGGCGATCGGCCGGGCGCTGCCGTACCGCATCCGGTCGGTTCAGAACGGACGAAGGAGCAGTGGCCGCGCCCCGCAACTCCGACCATTGGCAAGGCGGGCATCCTCCCGGCCAGTGGAACGCTTCGGCGGGTCCGTATCTCGGAATCTTCCGGCGAATCAAGATCCTCCGGCCCTGCGACACATGCCGAAGGGATGTGGCAAGGGGCAGGCTGGGATGCTCTTTGCCTGCGAAGTCTCCGCGATGCCCGCGCTGCGCTGATCGTGCGCGGCCCCCTGCACCTGCTCTTCTGCAGCTGGGTCGAATGAATCGTCCGTCATCGCCTGACGTGACGAACAGCTGACATTTGCGGCGGCATCAGACGGATACCGGCCCGGCCCTCGCTGCGCCTTCCGGATCCTGCCGTGCAACGTCGTGCCGGTCTCCGACGGGGAGACCGCCGGCCCCCTGCACGCAAACGCCGCCAGGAACGCTGCACGACTTTGGTCGGGGCTCGCGCCCCCGGGTGCGTACATGCCCATTCTCCAGACAGCAACTCGACCGGCTCTGAATCCGGGTCGGAAAGAGCAGAAGAGGAACCCGAATCATGGAACACAACGACAAAAACGTAACGGCAGTGCAGACTCCTGAAGTCCACTACGGCGAGGGGCCTGCCGGCGAAGCTGCCACCTTGCTCGACGAGGTGCAGAAGCTGCTTGACGAAGGCCGACCCGAAACAGCCCTCGAGCGCATCGGCAAATCGAAGCTGCGGTCACCGTGGGTCACCAATGCGACCGCCGTCTGTCAGATGCGGCTGGGCAAACAGGACCTCGCTCTGCGGACCCTGCGCGGGCTGGTCATCACGAACGGCGTGATTCTCCGGGGAGATGCACCACTGATCTTCCGCATCAATTTCGCCACAGCCCTCCTGTTGCAGGAGAACGTCTCGGGCGCAACGGCGACCCTCGGCGAGATTCAGCAGGAAGACCACCCGGCTGTCAAGCAGCTGCGGGAGGTCATCGCGAGGTGGAAAGCACAGATGAATTTCTGCCAGAAGTTCCTGTGGGCGATCGGGATCCATCCGTCCGTCCCGGTGCCGACTGATTTCCCGGCCGGTTGGCTGCGGTAGGTTCAACACGTCCCGCGAGGCAGGTTGCTGCGAACGCCGGTCGCGACAACTCCTCTGCGACGAACCACCGGGACCCGGGCGGTGCTCCGTCTGCTCAGACACTGTGAATTTGCCTGATCCACAGCACCAGACGACGCCCGGGGTTTTCACAAGACTGGCGCCGGGTTTGTCCATTGATCGCACCGAAAGCATGTTCCTTTTGCCCGACAGGCAGGAACACGCTTTCGGCAGTGGTTACACTGCCGCGGTAGTCAGGGTGGGTTTCTGTCTGGCTCCGGTCCGGCCGGATCGTCGAGCCGTGAGAAACTGCCCCGTCGGCTGCGCGATCTTCTGGCGACAAACGAAGTCTGTGGATGAACCCGATTGACATCAACCTGCTCATTCTTGTCGGCGGGCTGCTGATCCTGCTGGGAATCGCTTCGAGCAAGCTCTCCGCCAGACTGGGACTCCCGGTGCTCGTGCTGTTCCTCGTGCTGGGGATGCTGGCAGGCGATGAAGGTCCGGGAGGAATTCAGTTCGCCGACTACACCCTCTCGTTCAATATCGGGACGCTCGCACTCGCCATCATTATCTTTGACGGCGGCCTGGGGACGCCCCTGGTCCGCGTCAAACAGGTCTGGAAACCGGCAATGATCCTGGCCACGGTCGGGGTCCTGATCACGGCCGTCGTCACCGGAGTCGCCGCTGCCTGGATTCTCGACATCCCCCTGCTGGAAGGGCTGTTATTGGGCAGTATCGTCGGGTCGACGGACGCCGCGGCTGTCTTCTCGGTGCTGCGATCCGGTGGGACGACGCTTCCCAACCGGATCGCGTCCACGCTTGAGGTCGAGAGTGGTTCGAACGACCCGATGGCGGTCTTTCTGACGATCGGCTGCCTCGAAGTCCTCTCCGGGCAGATGGCGATGGAGCCCGGGATCGTCGGGCTGTTCTTCGCCCAGATGATCATCGGTGCCCTCAGTGGCCTCGTGGTCGGTTACCTCGCGGTCAAGGTGGTCAACCGGATTAACCTCGAGGTCGCCGGGCTGTACCCGGTCCTTATAGCCGCCTTCGGATTGCTGATCTACGGCATTGGTGCCCAGCTCGGAGGCAGCGGATTTCTCGCCGTCTACATCGGCGGCATCGTCATCGGAAACAGCCGCCTCGTCTTCCAGCGGGGCATTCGCTTCGTCAACGACGCCGGCGCGTGGCTGGCACAGATCGTCATGTTCATCCTGCTGGGGCTGCTGAGCGTCCCCAGTCGGCTGATCGAAGTGGCCCCCCAGGGACTGCTGATCGGGGTTGTGCTCATCCTGCTCGCCCGGCCACTGGCGGTCATCCCCCTGATCTTTCCCTTCAACTACAGCTGGCGCGAACTGATCTTCATCTCGTGGGTCGGTCTGAAGGGGGCTGTTCCCGTCGTGCTGGCCACGTTCCCCCTGCTGTACGGCG
>CAZUXX010000662.1:0-2560 GCA_964624215.1 uncultured Planctomycetaceae bacterium | reverse complement strand
CTGTCGTTCACGGCGAAGTGGTCGCAACTCTTCGGGAAGGCGGTCGATTCCGGTGATCCACTGCAGTTGTATGAACTGCTGATGTTCAGCTCCGGGGCGGACGTCGTGAGTACGTCGGATCCCGGCGAGCAGGAGACGCTGACGTTCGAGTTCACCGTCGTCGACCCGGCGGGCATCGCGAGTGAGAAGATCACCTTCAGCAAGGTGTATCGGGAGTCGCTGACGATGTCGGAACGTGACGACGCGAATCTCATCGCCTTCACGGGCCGCGCGTTTCAGACGGCGCCGTCGGTGACCCGCGTGTAGCACCCGCGGAGACGGTCCGCCGGGACCGGGACGCGATATTCCGCTCCACAACACCGCAGCCACTCTGAGGCGATATGTTCAGCGAATCACTCACCGTTCGCATTCTTGGCGACAGTTCGCAACTGCGGCAGGAACTGACGTCGACCGAAAGTCTGCTTGAGACGTTTCAGGAGCGTCTGACCAGCCTGGCCAATGCCGGTGAGCAGTTGGGGAAATTGTTCGCCGGTCTGTCCCGGCTCACAACTCCGCTGCAGGCAGTTTCGAAACTCATCGGCCAGTTGACACAGCAGGTCCGTCTGCTCAGTGAGACTCCGGTGACACTCAATGTCCAGCCGGCACTTGCCGCGCTGCAGAGACTCTCGGGTGCCATTGATCAGGTGGCAGCGCGGTTGCGGATGATCGCGATCAGTCTACCCGTTCCGACCGGAGCGTTCCCTGTTTTCGGAGGAGTGGGTGGTGGCGGTCCGGGGGGCGGGCCACTTCCCGGCCTGCCGCCCAAGTTGTCGCCAGCGGGCCTCTCCGGCCTGGATGCCAGTCCGGTACTGAATGTGATTCCCGCACGGGATCATTCGCTGACGCAGTCCATGGAACGGTTGCCGCGCGATGTGACGGGTCTTGACCGCCCTGTGCCGGGGGCTGCCGCGTCGTCTGTTACGAACCACTTCGGCGGGATCACGTTGAACGTCCGTGAAGTCGCCGATGTCGAACGGCTGATGCGGGACTTCCGCTTGCGGGGGATTCACCTTCGCAATCGGCGCGGCTGATCGGTCGCGGGCCTTCGGCTGCAGCGCGGTGCTGGTCGATTCCGTCCTGCCGTGATTTCAAACTCTCGTCTGGGCGAGACCCATGTTTGTTTTCAACCCGGCCATTTCCCGAGAGGGCTCCCTGTACTTCCTGCCGCGACCGGTCACCGCCGTGCGGCTGCAGGATTCCTGGGACTACATGCAGCTCAAGGTCCCGCTTTGCGACGGTGACTTTCTGGCCGGAAGCTCGCGAGGTGGTGTCGACCTCTATCTGGAAGGTCAGATCGGATCGGGGAACGGCACACTGCGGCTTTCGGAGTCTGAGATGTTTTCGGAGATCGAAGCCTTCCGTGAGCAACTGGGGGGCGAAGCCGATCCGCCGTTCGAGTTCTTTCTGTACCACGACGTCGCCACAGCGACGTATCGCTCCCTTCGCGAATGCCGAACCACCCGATTCGAGTACGACCTTTCGCATCCGGCCCTGTTCACCTACTCGCTGGTGGTGCATGCGTCCGATCCCGCGCTGCATGCCAGTGCTCCGGCATGATCGTCTTCGTTGACGCGTCAGAGGGAGCCAGCGGAGTCCCTCGGGCACGCGTGTGTTGCCCGGCGTCTGATTCGTGATCGCGACCCGTAGAAGTCCTGCCCTGGCGGCTTGCGAACCGCTGAATGTCTGTTCCCGGATAGCTCGATGTCTTTGCGCCGCGTTCTCCATCACGGATCGTCGCCGACCGGCACGCCGGTCCTGCTGCACGAGCGCGTGCTGGCAGGCTGCTGGTTCGATCTGCATCGTCAGGGTGGGTGCGGTGCAGCCGAGGTCGTTCTGAAGGACGGGTTTGCACTTCGGAACGATATTGAGCCGGGAGACTGGATCAGCATGGAATACGAGGCGGGAGATCGCTGGTATCTGGGCCGGGTCGAGGAACGCCGGGCTGCGTCGCCGGCGCTTGTGCGACTGCGGCTGGAGGGGATGGGCATCGAACTGAACGAGGTCTTCCCGGGCGGCTTTGGACCGGAGGCTGACGGGCGCCGGCCCCATCGTTATGCCGGCAATCCTGATTTCAGCAACGATCCGGACCGGGCGATTGAGACGTTCGACTCCGTGGATACTGTTGAGGCGCTGGTTGAGCGACTGGCCGCTCGGTACATCACACCGGCGACGCACATTCATTGTGATCCCACCCGGATTGAACCGTCCCTGCATCCGGCGCCGGTCATCAGCCTCAAGTTCAGAGGTGAAGAGTCTCTGCGGGCGATTCTGAAGGAGCTCGCAATTCGGGCGCAGGCCGCCTGGGGAGTCGATGCGGAGGGGGAGTTTTTCTTTCTGCAGAAGCGTGATGCGGTGCAATTAACGCTGCAGGAAGCGCGCGATGTCGTCTCGCTGGTCGAGACGCGTGATCGGGAGCACCTGTTCAATCGCGTTCTGCTGACGGGGGACTATGTCTACGATCTCCCCGATTCGACCGGGCAGATTGCGCGACGGTCGTTCCGCTGGCGGGGGACCTATGTTC
>CAZUXX010000661.1:0-2566 GCA_964624215.1 uncultured Planctomycetaceae bacterium | reverse complement strand
TACAGGGGCACACGGTCGGGGCAACGTCTCTGGTGCTGATC
Organism: uncultured Planctomycetaceae bacterium; assembly: GCA_964624215.1. Classification (GTDB taxonomy): domain Bacteria; phylum Planctomycetota; class Planctomycetia; order Planctomycetales; family Planctomycetaceae; genus CAZUXX01. The sequence goes on along the minus strand of CAZUXX010000661.1, from coordinate 2,525 downwards.
AGCCTGTTCCACGCCGGTCTCACGGATGAGGATCCAGCCGTCGCCCGGGGGTTGCGCTACCTGCGTCTGACACCTCCGCCCGATGGCATCTATGACTGTTCGCTGATGCTGATGGCGTTATCGATGGCTCATGACTCCCAGGATGCGGGCCGGATCCATCAGCTGACGCAGTATCTCATCGAGGCGCAACACAAACCGGGGGACGGAGGGCCCGGTGCGTGGGGGTACGACGCCGGCAGCCGGTCCCGCTGGGACAACAGCGTGTCCCAGTTTGCCCTGCTCGGGCTGAGGGAAGCGGCGCGGTACGGAGAGACCATCCCGCGCGAGGTCTGGAAGCTGGCCCAGGATCACTGGCTCAAGACGCGGCAGGGATCGCTGGAATCCCGGGCGGGATGTTACTGGTACTACTTTCCGGAAGACCGGCGTCCACGCGGAAGCATGGTCGTAGCGGCGATCTCGTCTCTGAGCATTACCGACTCGATGCTCGAGGACGACGTCGATGTCGACGCTGGTGGCCGCATCAACTGCTGTGGTGCCATTGAGGACGACGAAGTGCACCGCACAATTGAAGCCGCCTTTCGCTGGCTCGGAGCCAAGGGGAATTTTACCGTCTCGGCCAATCCCGCCGTCGGTGACCTGTGGCACCTGTATTACCTCTACGGGCTCGAGCGCGCGGGGCGGTTTACGGGAAGGCGGTTTATCGGTGAGCACGATTGGTACCGGCTCGGTGTGCGACGACTGGTTGCGATTCAGAATTCGGTGACCGGAGCCTGGTTCGATACGCAGACGGCATCCGCCCCGCTCGTCGGGACCGCTTTCGGACTGCTGTTCGTTTCGAAGGGGAATTCGCCGGTCCTCGTCAACAAGCTCAAGTATGGGGATCCGGACAACGACCTGTTTGGCCGCGGGTGGAACCGGCATCCGCGCGACATCGCCAACCTCACGGAATACGTCAGTACTCAGCCACGGTGGCCGAAACTGCTGAACTGGCAAGTGACGGATCTCGGCGTCGCTGCGAGTCAGGATGACAAGGCGTCTTTGTTGCAGGCGAAGGTGCAGTACCTGTCCGGAGATGGCCCGCTCGACACCATCAGCGATGCAGAAGTCGAGTTGCTGCGGGAGTACATCAACCAGGGAGGATTTCTGTTTGCTGTCAACACATGCGGCGGAGCAGAGTTTGACCGGGGCATCCGCCAGCTTGTTGCGAGAATGTTCCCGGAGGGGCAATTCACGCTCGAGAAGCTTCCGCCGACGCACGACATCTACCGGAGTGAGCACGTCTTCACCGAGGCCGAGGGAGTTTCGGTCCCCGAACTGTGGGGGGTCGACATCGGCTGCCGCACCGCGGTGGTGTACTCGCCGGAGGATCACGCCTGCCGGTGGAAGAAGTGGATGTGCTCCGACCCTCCTCGACGGCAGCTGCAGGTTAAAACCCAGATTGCCCACTCGATGAGGCTGGCCGTCAACGTCATTGCTTACGCCACAGGGCGCGAACTGCTCGATGCCCTCACGGAGCCGGAACGCCTGGCGCGCCTCGATGAGAATACACCGCGACGCGGACGACTGGAGATCGCGCGTCTGCGACACTCGGGCGGCTGGGACACGGCTCCCAACGCTCTGCGTCACCTGCAGTCGGCTTTGCAAACCGTCGGGGTCGCTGCCTACGCAGATTCACCGAACCTTCCTGCTACCGATCCTCAACTGCCCGATTTCCCTCTGGTGTACATGCACGGACGCAGAAACTTTCGACTCACCGAGGCGGAGCAGACCGCCCTGCGGCGGTATCTCGATCACGGTGGAGTCCTGATCGCCGACGCCAGTTGCGGGTCAGCCCAGTTTGACGAGAGCTTCCGGCAACTCATTCAGCAGTTGTTCGACCGCCCGCTGGAAGCGGTGGCCCTCGACGATCCGCTACTGAACCATCCGCTGGCCCACGATATCCGCCAGGTGAAACGACGACTGCCACTCGAATCTCGGCCGACGGCTCCGCTGGCGAGTGATTTCACGGTGGGACCGCCGATTCTCGAAACGATTCGTGATGAAGCCGGTCGACTGCAGGTCATCTACAGCAAGTACGATCTCAGCTGTGCCCTCGAGCGGCAGGCCACGGTCAACTGCGCAGGATATGCCAGCGCCGACGCAGCCCGCATCGCGACGAACATTGTCGTCACGGCGTTGACCCAGTAGCAGTGTCGGGGCGTGGAGCGCGCGCCGCCGGGCAGTTGTTGAATGACTGCCGATCGGTCACAGACGACTGCGTCAGACCCCAGAGTGTTTCGTCCTTGTCATCAGCCGGGAACGTTCATGTCTGCAAGTGAGCTGTTTTCTGTCGAGGATCAGGTTGTTCTCGTGTCGGGTGGCAGCCGCGGAATCGGGAAAGAACTGGCACTCGGCTTTGTCCGTCATGGTGCACAGGTGATCGCGACGGGGAGAAATCCCTCGACGCTGGCGGCACTGTCGGAAGAGACCTCGCAAAGTGGAGGACGCCTGCGAACCATCGTCTGCGATGTCTCCGACCCGAAACA
>CAZUXX010000660.1:0-2573 GCA_964624215.1 uncultured Planctomycetaceae bacterium | reverse complement strand
CTGCATCGAAGGACACTGCGACTGCATGTTCATGGTGAATACGTACCAGTGGGATTTCCCGACGCTCGCCTCGCTGGTGGCTCCGCGTGCATTGCTGATTTCCAATACGGACAAGGACCGGATCTTCCCGGTGGACGGTGTCTATGACGTCTTTATGAAGACTCGCAAGATCTACGACCTTTACGACGCCGACAACAACCTCGGTTTTCACATCACCGAAGGGGGGCACAAGGACACCCAGGAGCTGCGGATTCATGCGTTCGTGTGGTTTGACCGCTTCCTGAAGAAAGAGGATCGCGTCCGTTCGCAGCCGGCGGAGAAGTTGTTCCAGCCCGAGCAACTGAAGGTGTTCGACACATTGCCCGAGGACGAGCGCGTGACGACTGCGCACGAGTGGTTTGTCGCCAAGGCGGAGGCACCTGCGGTTCCGGAATCGACGGCCGCGTGGGCAGAGCTGCGTGACAGCTGGATGAGCGCTCTCGAGAAGTACGTCTTCCGGAACTGGCCCGCGGGAGACGCACCCGCATTGACAAAGCAGGATTCGGTCGAGAAGGACGGTGTGCGGCTGACCAGCCTGTCGCTTGCGCAGCCGCCGCTCGGTCAGAACGACGTTCTGCTGCTGACGGCAGCCGATGTGAAACCAGCCGACCTGAAGTTGCTGGTGGTGAATGTACTCGATCAGCAGGGGTGGGACGAACTGAACGCAGCACTGGCCGCCGGATTTCCTGACCGGAATGCCGACAAGGTGCCAGCCAACCCTGACGCGTGGCAGGAAACACGCCAGATGCTCACGAGCAACCCGTGGGGAATGCTCTATCTCGCACCGGTGGGGGTCGGCCCGACGGAGTTGACCCGGGACCGGCGAGAGCACACACATTTGCTCCGCCGCTTCGGGCTGCTGGGCCATACCGTGGACGGACTCCGGGTCTGGAATGTCGTGCAGGCACTCAAGGCCATTGATTCCTCTGACCTGGGATTGGCCGACGTTCCGACCTGGCTGCAGGGACACCGCAACGCCTCGGTCTGGGCACTCTACGCGACCCTGTTTGCCGATGACGTGAAGCGGCTGGATCTGTGGCAGCTCCCGGCTACCCACGATCGGACGGCCGACGAGGCACCGGCCCTGCTCAACGTCTTGCGGTTTCTTGATCTTCCGCAGGCTGTGGCGCTCGCCGCCGAGCGGACCCAGGTGATCCTGTACGAGCCGGCTGAGGACTCCGTCGCCGAGTTTGCCCGGCAGACGGGAGAACGCCTCGGGTGGGAAAAGAAGGTCACGATCCGCCAGGTCGACGCCGCCGGGAAATGAAGACGGTCACGCAAGCCGCCGGCACACCCGACTCGTTTCGCTCGCGTGTGCCGGCGAGGCGTGATGTCATGCTTCTGTCGAATTGATAGCCCGGAGCCAGTCGACCGATGTGCGTCCGGGAGGTGCCGGGTGTCCGCCTGGCGCTGCGCACCCGGAACAATTCGCGTCGGTTATTCGAACCGACCGGCGGCAAAGACCATTTGCTAACCTCTCCATCATTGATAAGCTGGCATTGATCGGTGCTTTGCGCCGATCAATTTCGATGGATTGGGTGCGGGCCACAGTACGCTCAAGAAGAGGTTGAGATGCTGCGAGTCTTGGGGTCGCCACGCCGGTTGTGTGACGGCATGAAGCGACGCGATCTCCTTCAGATTGGTGGATGGGCCGCAGCAGGGCTGACGCTTCCGCAACTGATGGGCAAATGCGAGGCCGGACCGTCGGTGCTGTCGTCGCGGGGCCGGGCGAAGAACTGCATCGTCCTGTTTCTGTACGGGTCTCCCAGCCAGCTGGAGACATTCGACCTCAAGTTGCAGGCTCCGGTGGAGGTTCGCGGGTCCTTCGGCGGGATTCCGTCATCGATCCCGGGGCTGCCGGTGTGCGAACTGCTCCCCAGGATGTCGACGGTGATGGACCGCTGCGCGGTCGTTCGGTCCGTGACGCATCCGTATCCGCTCCACGGGGTCGCCTATGCCATGACCGGCGTCTCGAACATCGACGTCGGCATGGAACTGAACCCCCGTGATGAGCGACATCACCCGTATTTCGGGTCCGCTGTCGATTATCTCGATCGCCAGCAGGGGCTGGCCGACGGGAAGGCGGCGCTGCGGAATATTGCGCTTCCGTTCCCCTTCAGCAGCAGGCGCTCCGATCAACCGTTCCGGGCGGGCCCCTATCCCGCCTTTCTGGGAGGGCAATACGCCCCGGTCTGGACGGAATACCAGGGCGAGGGCACAAAGGTCGTCCGCAAGGAGCGGGCAGGTGGGGAGTTCTGGTTCGAAGGGCCGGAACCCTATGTTGCCTGCAGTCGCGACAGTCACTTCCGGCTGGCTGCACTGGGACAGCTCGACGGCATGACGATGGACCGGATGAATCGCCGCAAATCGCTTCTGGCCCAGTTCGACGACGTGCGATGCGATCTCGATCGCACCCAGGTCGGAGCGACGCTCTCGGCTCAGCAGCAGCAGGCCTGGTCGGTTCTGCGTTCTCCGCAGGTCGGGAAGGCGCTCGACATCCGCGACGAGCCGGAGTCCCTGAGAGAACGGTACGG
>CAZUXX010000659.1:2347-2573 GCA_964624215.1 uncultured Planctomycetaceae bacterium | reverse complement strand
TCCACGCACGGAGCCCGCAAGGGTCTCGCCGACACCGCCCTCAAGACCGCCGACTCGGGGTACCTCACCCGCAAGCTGGCCGACATCTGCCAGAACATGGTCGTCACCGTCGACGACTGCGGGACCACCAAGGGGGTCACCCGCGGTGTGGTCTATCGGGGCGAGAACGTCGAAGTCAGCCTGGCGGACGCGCTCCGCGGACGCGTCTCCCGGACCAACATCGTCA
>CAZUXX010000659.1:0-2337 GCA_964624215.1 uncultured Planctomycetaceae bacterium | reverse complement strand
AAGGCGAGCTGATCACCTGGGATATCGCTCACAAGATCGAGGACATGGGGCTGGAGCGCATCCAGGTCCGCAGTCCCATGACCTGCGAGGCCGAACTGGGAATCTGCCGCCGCTGTTACGGAATGGACCTCTCGACAGGAGCTCTCGTCGAGGAAGGTCTGGCCGTCGGGATTATTGCCGCGCAGTCCATCGGTGAGCCCGGCACACAGCTGACGATGCGGACCTTCCACATCGGCGGCGTGATGACGGGGGACGTCGAACAGAGCGACCTCAAGACCCGCAAATCGGGCCGCGTGCACTTCGTCCGCATCCGCACCATCACAAATGCCGAAGGCCAGAACGTCGCTCTGGGCCGCAACGGCGAAATCGTGATCATCGACCCGAAAGAGCGCGAGCTGGAACGGTACGACGTGCCCAACGGGGCCGTCCTGCTCGTCGACGAAATGCAGGAGGTCAAGGAAGGCGACATCCTGTGCCAGTGGGACCCGCACGCGATCCCGATTCTTTCCGAAGTCGGCGGTCGTGTCCGCTACGAAGACCTCATCGAAGGCCGGACGATGCGGTCCGAGACCGATTCGACCGGCAACGTCCGTCGCACGGTCATCGAGCACAAGGGCGATTTGCACCCGCAAGTCGTCATCGAAGACAGCACCGGCAAGATTCTCGACTACTACTACATCCCCGAACGGGCCAGCGTGCAGGTCGCCGAAGGGGAGCAGGTTCAGGCCGGAGCCGTCCTCGCCCGTACCCCGCGCGAAGCGTCGGGAACGCAGGACATCACCGGTGGTCTGCCCCGCGTGACCGAGCTGTTCGAGGCCCGCAAGCCGAAGGATCCGGCCGTCATCGCAGAGATCGACGGTGAGGTCGAGATTCTTGCCGAACGCAAGCGAGGCAAGCGCGTCCTCGTCGTCCGCTCGCCCGACGGGTCCGTCGAACGCGAACACATCATTCCCCACGGCCGGGCCCTGCTCGTTCACAGTGGTGACCTGGTCAAGGCCGGGGATGCGCTGGTCAGTGGTCCCCTCGTCCCGCACGACATCCTCAAGGTCTCCGGGGAAGAAGCCGTCCAGCAATACCTGCTGCAGGGACTCCGTCCGCATCACCGAACCGGGAGACTCCGAGTACCAGGTCGGCGACGTGGTGCCCAAGAGCCAGCTCGATGAGGTCAACGCCGAAATCGAAGCCTCCGGCGGTACGCCAGCCAAGGGCGTCAAACCCCGGCCCGCAACCGGCAGCACCCAGTTGCTCGGGATCACCAAGGCCGCTGTCCAGAGTGAGTCGTTCATCTCGGCTGCCTCCTTCCAGGAGACAACCAAGGTGCTGACCGAAGCGGCTCTTGCCGCCAAAACCGACCCCCTCCAGGGACTCAAGGAAAACGTCATCCTCGGCCACCTGATCCCGGCCGGAACCGGATTCCGCAAGCACCAGGCAGCCGAAGTCCGTCTGCGGCCTGAAGCCGTGATGGAACAGAAGGCCGAGCAGGACCGCATCCGGGCCGCCCGGCTCGAGATGCTCGCGCAGGTCGACGAAGGGGGAGCTCCTCTGGATGGCCTGACCGACGGGAACTCACCGCCCCGCGAACCCGACGTGATGGACGATGTTCCCTCCCTTCGGAACCTGACCCCCGAAGAGTAGAATCTCCGGACTCGCCTGACACAGATTCAGCGGCCTCCCGTTACGACGGCGAGGCCGCTTCTGTTCCCGGAGGATGTCAGCCCGCAGACAACGAGTCCGCAATGAAGCGACCCCGCCAACGCGCAATGTCACCTCATCGCGGCATCACCCGTACGTCAAACAGGGACACGCAAGCCGGCCCCAATGTGATTCCCGGCGACACATTCTCATGCCCCTCACCGTGAGGAATCACCCCTCATGGCCAATCCGCATCCGAAGGATCTCCCTTTCTGATAACGTGTTACGTCAACGACAGGATCACAGGGGCATCATCGGCATGTCCCTTCCCATCCGCTGCAAATCTCCGGTACCGGGCCCAGACCGGGAATAATCCGGTCTCCAGCTGACTCTTGTCATTGGAGCGGAATGTCTTCAGACAATGCCCAATCCGCGCTCGCGAAGCTGGTCGAGGAACACTACGAGTTCCTCTACCGGTTCGGGTATCGCCTGACGGGTTCCGCCCAGGATGCCGAAGACCTGACTCAGCAGACGTACCTGTCGGCTCAGGCATCGCTCGATCAGTTGCGCGACCCGGCGAAGGCCCGTGCGTGGCTGGTGGCGATCTTGCGGAATGCGTTTCGACGCTCCCGCCGTCGCGATGCCAGCCGGTCCTGGGTCGATCTGGATCAGGTTCCGGAGATTCCAGCGGAGGAACTCGAAGAA
>CAZUXX010000658.1:0-2578 GCA_964624215.1 uncultured Planctomycetaceae bacterium | reverse complement strand
GATAGACTGCGTATCGAACCTTCCGGAGGCAATCGATGTTCCCCATGCGACCCCTGCTGCTGTGTGCGACCGTTCTGCTGCTGTTGAGTGCACGACCACTGCCAGCAGGAAAGGATGACGGGCGGCTGGACCTCTACTTCATTGATGTTGAAGGAGGTGCCGCAACATTGATTGTCACACCGGCGGGGGAGTCGATGCTGATCGACTCGGGTTACCCGGACAATGGCGGCCGGGACCGTGACCGGATCCTGCACGTCATTCGTGACGTTGCCGGCCTCGAGCGACTTGACCATGCGGTCGTTACCCACTGGCACCTCGATCATTACGGGAACCATGCGGTGCTGGCGGCCGAGCTCGAGATCAGGAACTTCTGGGATCGCGGGATCCCGGACGCGCTGGCGGAGGACAAGGATTTTGCGCGGCGGATCGCGGAGTATCGTGCTGCCACACAGAACCGGTCGAAGGCACTTTCGGCCGGAGATTCGCTCGAGATGAAGTCGAACGGCACTCCGGTGCGGCTCGAAGTGCTGACGGCGAGTCGCGAGGTGATCCCGAACCGGGGTGAGCCGAATGCGTATGCGTCGTTGCATGTGGAGCGCAAGCCGGACACGTCGGACAATGCTGCGAGCATCAGCGTGCGGCTGGCGTATGGAGCGTTCCGGTTTCTGTGCTGCGGAGACCTGACATGGAATCTGGAGGGTCAGCTGGTCGTTCCCAACAACGCGATCGGGAAGGTCGACCTGTTTATGGTCACGCACCACGGGCTTTCGTCGAGTAACAATCCGGCGCTGGTGCTGGCGATTGATCCGGTTGTGGCCGTGATGTGCAACGGGCCGACCAAGGGGGGACATCCGGAGACAATTGAGACGCTGCGTCAGGCCGCGTCGCTCGAGGCGCTGTACCAGCTTCACCGGAACATCAACCTGGCTGACGACCAGCAGGCTCCGGCCGAATACATCGCCAATTCGGAACCGACGGTGAACTGCGACGGAGTGTGGATCAAGGCCTCGGTTGCTCCGGACGGGAGGTCGTACACGGTGCAGATTGGACCGGACGGAGAGGCGAGGACGTATCAGGTGCGAGCAGCGAACGTGACGGAGCCGTAGTCCATTTCCCACTGTGACTGTTGTGGTTCCGGCCTGTGAAGTACACATTGCAGGTTTGTCGAATTGATCCGACGCACTGACTTCTGCCTGCCCCCCCATCACCGACTTTCCCTATGGGACGCGAGTTTCTCGCAACAGAACTGACCGACGCACTGCTTGGGGAGTGCGAGGAGACGCTGGACTACCGGTTTCGAGATCGTGCGCTCCTGGTACGTGCGCTCACTCATGCGTCGATTGCCCGAACGCGGCTGGAATCGAACGAGCGGCTGGAGTTTCTGGGGGACGCGATTCTGGGTGCGGTGGTCTGCGAGCAACTTTTCAAGTGCTTTGAGGATGCGACCGAAGGGGAGCTGACCCGGATCAAGTCGGTGGTCGTCAGTCGCACGACGTGTGCGCAATTGACGAAGCGTCTGGAGCTGGAGCGGTTTCTGCTTCTGGGTCGGGGGGTGGATGCGCAGGGCCGGCTGCCGGGGTCGATCCTCGCGGCCGTGTTTGAATCGGTTGTGGGCGCAATCTACCTGGACGGCGGGTATGAGCCGGCGCGCCGGTTTGTCCTGTCGCAGATTGAGGAACCTGTCCAGCAGGCGGCGGAATCGGAGACCGGGGTGAACTTCAAGAGTCTGTTGCAACAGCTCTCGCAACGGACGATCGGCCAGACTCCGACGTATTCGGTTCTGGATGAACAGGGACCGGACCATTCGAAGTGCTTCAAGATCTGCGCGATGATTGGTCCGCGTCTGTATCCTGCTGCGTGGGGGCCAAGCAAGAAGCAGGCGGAGCAGCGGGCGGCAGCGAATGCGCTGGCAGAGCTGGAAGGGGAAGATCTTCCCTATCCTGATGAAGACGGCTGATCTCCGGGACCGGCGGTGTCCGGAAGGAGGATCACCGGGGCTGTTCGCTCTGCCATGAGAGGTGGAGGCGTCTGAGTTGCGTCAATTGACGCAGCAGGGTGGGGACGGTGCTCAGCGCGAGCATGTTCGGCCCATCGCTGAGAGCGCGATCGGGCTCCGGATGCGTTTCGAGGAACACGGCGTCGGCGCCGGCCGCGACGGCAGCACGAGCGAGCGGGGCGACCATCTCGCGGGCTCCGCCGGTGCGACTTCCCCCGGGACGCTGGACGCTGTGGGTGGCGTCAAAGACGACCGGCACGCCGAGGGCCTGCATCGTGGGGATTGCCTGCATGTCGTTGACGAGGCGTCCGTATCCGAACGTGGTTCCCCGCTCGGTGAGGAGAATGCGAGGGCAACCGGATTCTTCGCATTTGGTGACTGCGTGAACGAGGTCTTCGGGTGCGACGAATTGCGGTTTTTTGATGTTCACGGAGCCGCCATGACTGGCAGCGGCCTGGGCGGCGGCCTGGACGAGGTCGGTTTGCCGTGCGAGGAACGCGGGGATCTGCAGGATGCGACAGACCTGGGCGGCGGGGGCCGCCTGTTCGGGCAGGTGGATGTCGGTGGTGACGGGACAGCCGA
>CAZUXX010000657.1:0-2580 GCA_964624215.1 uncultured Planctomycetaceae bacterium | reverse complement strand
AGTGGTTGTCCCGTCGACGGAGATATTCACGTTGATCGGTGAGCCGTCGGCGTCGGTCCCGGTGATGATGATCTCGTCGCCAGCCTGGTAGGGAGCGGTGTTCAGATCGAGGTCATTGAGCAGCGTGGCCGCGGTTGCGGGATTCCCCCCTTCGGTGAGTGGCGAGGACGATTCGAGAATCTGACTGAGCGGACCGGTGGCCGCGTAAGGAAGGTTGCCTGTGAGAGTGGCGGTCGTCGTCTCCTGGCCGGCGATGACGGTGCCGATGGGGATGAGAATGTCACCGTTCCCGCTCGTCTGGTAGGCGGGGTTGATTCCGTCCGGCTCACCGATGGTTCCGAAACGCTGCACGCGGGCACCGGTCGAGGGATCAACGAGATATCCGCTGGAATCGATGCGAAAGGTTCCGGCCCGTGTATACATCTGCGATCGGCCGGTCTTGACGACGAAATACCCGTCGCCATCGATTGCCAGATCGAGGTCGTTGCCGGTGATGTCGAAGTTACCCTGATTGAGGTTCAGGTCGATCTGGGCAACACGGCTGCCGGTCCCGATCTGTGAGGGGTTGACCCCGCCGACAATGCCGGCGGTACCACCGGCGGCGGCGGTCAGTGACTCGTAGAACAGCTCGGAGAACATCGTGGTGCGGGCCTTGTACCCGGTCGTGTTCAGGTTCGCGATGTTGTTCCCGATGACGTTGAGCATCTGCTGGTGGCTGTTGAGGCCTGAAACGCCAGCAAGCAGTGAGTTTGCCATGTGAGTCTCCCGGGTCGTCTGGTGAAATCGATTGGTTGTGTGTGTTTGGCCGTGATGGTCTCAGGCAGATTCGGCAACGACGGAAGTCACCTGGTCGAGTGTGATTTCGTTTCCGTCGATGACGAGCACCATCTGGTCGCCTCCGATGCGGGCCTCCGACACGACTCCCGTTCGGGGGGTGTCGGTCGCAGGGTCGGTGTACCGGACGGTACGGCCGACGAGGCTTGCTCCTTCGGTGAGCTCCTGCAGTCGGAGCATGTCGCTGAAGCGGAGATTCAGTTGTTCGATCCCTTCGAGGGTCGAGAACTGCGCCAGTTGCCCCAGAAAGTCCTGCTGTTCCACAGGTTCCAGCGGGTTCTGGTACTGCAGTTGAGTCACCAGCAGTTGCAGGAACTGCTGCTGCCCTGTTCCGGCGGTGAAGTTGGCCGTATTCATGGTGTCACTCTGCCTCAGGCAAGGACGTTGATTGCGTGATCGATAACAGGCGTCTGGCCGCTGACATGCGGCACGCCCGCTACCGGTGAACCGCGCGGTGCCCGACCGCGGGCGTGGTCAGACGGGTTGTGGTCGGTTCCGTTTCCCGGCGGGCCGTGGTGCGTCCCGGAGGTATCGGCATCGATGGTGATCTGGCCGACATCGAGCGAGGCAAGGGCCGACTGGATCTCGGACCGGCCTGCTTCGAGCAGTGATTGTGTGGCGGCACTGGCGGCGGTGACGTGAATCGAGATTCCACCGTCGTGGCGTTCGAGTCGGACCCGCAACGGGCCGAGTTCCTCCGGGGACAAGCTCAGCTCGAACGTCGTTTCGGAGCGTTCCAGCACACGTGCCCGCTGCAGAGCAGCGTCAATGAGCTGTGCTGCCGGTGAGGGAGGCTCACCAGCCCGGACGGTGCCGGTCGGCGCGACGTCACCGGGGGATGCGTGCGTCACCGGTGTTTCCGGCATTGGCTCCAGCGAAGGTTCGGCCGGGTCGACGGCGTCCTCACGAGAAGGGATCCCGGAATCGATTGTCGCCGCGGGTTGTGGGCCGGGAGTCAGATCCGGAATGCTGTGAGCGGGGATCGCGGACGAACCGACCTCACCTGCCGGCGACTGGGTGTGACTGCCGGTCGTGCGAGCCACGCGATTGAGTGCGAGATGCCGGTAGGACTGCTCCGGCCCCGATTGATGACGCACATCAGATCGAGGGGCATCGGGGAGTGATACCGGATTGCTGACTGGCGGCGGCAGGTCAAAGCGGACCGGTGTCTCCGTGGTTGCCTCGGCCGCAGTCCGATCGATCGACGGGGCAGGGGTGGCGTTGGCCGTGTGTGATTCCGGAGCGGGCCGGTTGGTGAGATCACCGGATGGGGGGGCTTCGAACGTTGGGCGTGTGGTCTCCGTGACGGAGGGGCTGTGCGGGGGGCTGTTCTGTCGGAACTGTCCGGAGCTATTTGCTTGCGTCAACAGAGGGGCGATTTCTTGCGTGACAGGGGGTGCCCCTGACGGTGAGTCGGCTCTCGTAGCCGGAGACCGGCCGAGGGTTGCGGTCCGGGTAATCGGAGTGAAGTCGACTGCGGGCTGCGATGCTTCAGGAGTGTCGCCGGCATTGATGCCGAGATGACGCGCGGATTGCGGTCGTCTCGCTTCGCCCGCATGTGTGCTGGCGGCGGGTGGAGTGGTTGCGGGCCGGAGATTTCCGGTTGCCGCCTCAGCACCCGGGTTCGCCGAAGGTGCTGTCGGTTCGTTGATGCCACTGTCGACAGACGCGGCGCTGGTGATGCGGGTTTCTGCCGAGGCCGGCGACCGGAGCGCACCAGTGGATGCAGGCTGACGATCGGAAACG
>CAZUXX010000656.1:0-2581 GCA_964624215.1 uncultured Planctomycetaceae bacterium | reverse complement strand
GAAACACATGCCGGTCCGGATACCGCTCGATCTCCGACAGAAACTCCAGCGGATCATCCGGCACCCGGTCCCCGTTCAACACAGGTTGCGGCCCCTGCGTGACACTCCACGTCACCAGCCCCCGCTCCAGTTCCAGAGCCAGCTCGGAAAGTTCCCCTTCCCACCGCTGCTCCTCATACGTCTGCAACACGAGCAGCGGGTAGTGTGACAGAATCCGCGATCGCAGATCCTCCAGCGCTTCGGACGTGGTCATGGACGAACCCCGGATGTTGGCTGAGATTCACGGCCACCATACCGGACCGCCCCCGAGAGCCGCCACACGATCCCTGCTCGGCTCCCCTCCTCATCCGCAGCTTGTCTGCCTCACCTCGACCACGGCCAGACGATGTCCCGCCATCCCGGGCCGGGAGGCAGTTCCGCCAGAGACTGCAGCAGTCGCCGGACCTCCTCGTCCCCCCCGACCGCCTCGGCGACCCGGTCGCGATACATCACTTCGGAGACCCCCGGTGGTGTCCGCTCCGCCCGCTTGCGGGCACACTCCTCCCGGCGGTGGAGCGGATCGAACAGGTCACCCCCCGAATGCATCGCTCCCAGACTGGCCGACTCCGAGGCCAGCACGGCTGGCCAGTCCTGCGGTGGAATCGTGTGGAAGCCCCCCACTCCGTAGTAGTGCAGCCGCGACGCCAGGCCCAGTCCCACGGCCGATGCAGTAAACCGCATTTGCTTGAAGTCGTACGACAGAACGCCGACCCGACCCAGTTCACTCCCCCGGCCCCGTGCTTCGTGATGAGCCAGCAATGCCCCATACAGCAGGTTCTCGAAGGAATCGCGGGCAAACGTCTCCGGAAGAACCTTCGCCGTCACCCGAATCCCGTTCTCCAACCACCATGCAGCCGCCCCCGTCGCCTCGCTGTTGGTCACCTGGCCGGATCGAACCTCCGGCAACCCGGGCCGCGTCCACCCTCCCGAGGGAATCAGCAGTTCATAGCCCTCCCGCGCGGCGATCTCCGCAGCGGTCCTGAGATGCAGCTCATACGTCGGCACCCGGTTCGTCAGGTGGCACCCCCACCAGTGTCCATCCTGCCAGATCGCATGCATGGCCACGATGAGCGCAGAGAGTTTCGGCATGGGTGTCCGGGCCGGCAGGGCAGTAACCGATGGTGAGAGCAGAAAGTACCGTACCGCCTTGCCGTTTGCAATCCCGTCCTGGGTCGTTAGATACAGTAATCAGATCTGTAAACGTTTTTATAGACACGGGATGTGTCTGTTAATTGAGTTGGAGTGCGTCGATAGACGACATCTTCTCACACCGGTAAACTGAAAGACGGTTTCTCCTTCTCGCACCCGACCCAGGGAATCTGCCATGTCGGCACGACCGGCCAGTCGCTCCAGGCAACAGGCCCAGCTCGTTCCGTTTGACGACGCCCAGTTGCCGTATCTGGCCTCCCTGTACGCCTGGCGGGACGGGCAGGCCGTCAACACAATCGCCCGGCATTTCTGGGAAAACCCCGGTGCCCGCGAGTTGATGAAGATCAAACGCGCGCTTGCCAAAGCCCGGGGCGATCACTTCGACCTCCGTCCCCGCTACGAAGAAGAACTCTCCGGGCAGCTCCGGCAGCTCCTCGGCAATCACGCCAACCTGAATCTGCACGTCGTCGACGATTGCGGCTTCGACCCCGATTCCGCAGAACGCCGCGACTCCAACCCCCTCGCCCTCTACGAGCGAATCGGGCGCTCAGCCGTCTATGCAGAAGGGGCCCGCCTGATCCGGCAGTTCGTCGCCAGTTCACTCGCCGAAACAACCGGCTCCCGGCAGATCGTCGTCGCCAACGCCGGCGGCCACACCCTCTTCCGCACCGTACAGGCGATGCTGCGGCACCCCGTCCCCGACGATGTCCGCCTGCTCGAAGACGACGGCGCCTCGCGACTGCTGTTTGTCGCTGGCAACGGAGCCTTCATGCCCCGCGAGTTCGAAACCTCCGCGAACTACATCGGAGCAACCCTCGCTAACGAATTCGGCGGACAGCACCTCGCCCTCCCCCTGCAGATGGACAACCAGTTCCTGCAGGAGTATCGGGCGGCCATCGCCGAAACGAGACTCTTCATCTGCGGAGTCGGTACCAGCATCACGACCTCGAACGGACACAGCCTCGTCGCCCGTCTGTTTGAAAAAGAGAACCTCCAGGTCCCCGAGGATGTCGTCGGAGATCTCGCCTTCAATCTGCTCGATCGGCGAGGCGAGCCGGTCAGCGATCTGCCCCCCGCCGCCGTCGAACTGCTGAACCGGGTCAATCCGGCGATCGACCTCCCCACCCTCAAACGGATTGCACGCGAAGGCCGCTCACTGCTCCTCCTCGACGCAAAAATGCCCAGCGAGAAGCTGGAGGTCGCCCTCGCTGTCCTCGGCTACAATCCCTATGTCACCGACGTCGTCATGGGGGCGACCATGGCCCGCCTGCTGGTGAGATCGCTGCGGGATTCTCTCGCGAACAAGCGGGCATCCACCCTGTTCCATGCAACAGCAACAAGCGACCCGGCGACCCTCCTTGAGTCGTTGCGGGCCGGCGGAGTTCGCACCGTC
>CAZUXX010000655.1:0-2587 GCA_964624215.1 uncultured Planctomycetaceae bacterium | reverse complement strand
CATCGTGCAGGACGGAGACGAGATCGTCATCAAGTTCAGCGTGTGAGAGAACGCGAACGATCGGCGGAGGCAGGCGGACGGTCTGACTGGCGATCGTTCTTGCGTTCCACGACGTCCGGGCCCTTGCGGAGATCGTAGCAGGCGAGGCCGCTGGGCGTGCGGATCACCAGCAGTCCGCCACTGATCGCGGGAGTGGCACATCGCAGGGGGCCGTGCCTGCCGAGTTCCTGCTGGAGGATTCTCGTCGATTTCTCGAGTCCGCCCTCCTGCTTCTCGATCTCGTCGAGGCTCAGCAACGTGCGATGGGTCGAGAGCGGGGCCATGAGGCCGGCGCTGTTGATCTTGGCATTGATCAGGAGGTCGAAGCCATCTGGCGTCGCGGGAAAGATCGTGATTCCGTCAAAGGCGTAGATGACCTTGCCATCCGCCGCCAACAGTGAGGTGTACTGAGGCGACTCGAGGTCGAGATGCCCCTGCCAGTGTGCCTTGCCGGTTTCGAGATCGACACAGGCAATCCGTCGTTCTCCCTGAACGATGACGCAGTTTTCAACAACCACGGGACTGCTCCCGCGGTCCTGGGTGCCGTGAAACTGCCATAGTTCCCGGGCACCGTCTTTCTCCATGAGAAAACATCTCAGCCCCTTCTCGCGGCTGTTCCCGTAGGTGATGAGCCGGTCTCCCACGACGAGGGGTGTTGCTGCTCCTCCTTCGGTTTTGACTCTCCACAGCTCGTGGCCGCTCAGGGAATCAAAGCAACCGGTCCATCCGCCGGAGAGATTGGCGACGACACAGGTCTGCTCACCATTCGCCCAGGCCACAGGACTGGAATGTGTCCCGGAGGTTTGCTCGTCGTTCGTTTCCCAGAGGATTTCTCCGAACCCGGGGTTCAGACCGAACAGACGTCCGGCGACAAACACGACGGCATCCCCTGCGAGCAAGGGGGACGACTGGTAGAACTCATCCTGGTATTCGCCCGGGAGTTCCCGCGTCCAAACATCTTCGCCAGTGCCAGCATCGATGCAGCGCGCCTGCCTCCCGGCCCCCAGCAGATACAACCGGCCCTTGTCGACCGTTGGCGAGCCGGATTGTGGCCAGCGACTGTAGACGGAACTGGAAACGTTTTCCCACAGCAGTTCTCCGGTGGCCAAATCGAAGCAGTAGACTGGTTCGCGGAAGGCGTAGATATCACGATGGACACGAGTCTGCTCTTCACGCCGGTTTGTCTCGTACTCCTCGAGCTCCTCATCGGAAAGCATCGCCTTCTGGTCGTCCGTCAGGTTCGGATAGCGCAGCTGCGGACGATCCTTGAGTTGTTCCCGATCGTGAGCGAAGAGGTATACACGTCCCTTGTGGATCACCGGAGACGACCAGCCACCATTCGTGCCTGATCCGATTGGTCCACTCGTCCAGACGGGCTGCAATCCGTCTTCGGGCAGTTGGTCCATCAATGGGGGCGAATTCGGATCAACTCCGTTGCGGTCGCTGCCCCGCCACTGGGACCAGTCAGCGAGCACGCACGGCGTCAGAATCAGCAAGGCGAAGGTGCCGCACAGTGGATGACGTGGATTACCAAATCTGCGAGAGATCATTGAAAAACTGTCACAGTCGTCGTGAGAAAATTGCCTGCCGAGCGAGTGTCGGCACGCCCGGAGAATGGAGCGGTCGCGGGAACCCGAAAACGGGAGCAAACGGCGGTCCAACCTCTCGTCACGGGGAGCGAAAAGCCGATCATGAAACTCCTCACCACATCCGTCGCCGTGATGCTGCGTGCCGGATGCACCGGACCGGAATCAGACCCCGTCAGCACGATGAACAAGCCACCAGTCGAAATAGCCGATGGTTCAGCGGTCTTCCGTGCCGCGTGGGCGCTGTATGAAAAGCTCGTCACGCACAATGACATGCGACACCGCGAGGTGTACGGCGAACTGCAGCACATCGTGCGGGAGCGATTCGTCACGGCGGACGGCACACTTACGCCGTACCGTCTGGCGGATCTGGGATGTGGTGATGGTGCCTGGACGGCTGCCGCTGTTTCAGATCACCCGCCGACTGATTACCTCGCGGTCGACCTCGTCGAATTGCTGGTGCAGGCGGCATGCGAACGGTTCCGGAACCTCGGAGCCTGTACCGAGGGGTGGCCTCTGCATCTCGTCGAGGCAGCCGCCCGCGTCCCCGTGAAACCGTTCGACCTGATTCTGGCGTCCTACTCGATGCATCACCTTCAGACCGGAGAGAAGCGGTCGATGTACCGGAACCTGGCCGGGTGGATGGCTGAGGACGCCACCCTGGTCGTGATCGATGTGGCCCGCGGCAATGGTGAATCGCGCCGCGACTGGCTCGACAGGTTCCATGCAGTCGCGCAGTCCGAATTTACCACGCTGACCGACTCCGATCGGGAGGCTATCAGAACTCACATGGAACAGTGCGACTTTCCGGAAACTGTCAGTGTGCTGAGTGAACTGGCAGTCGAGGCGCGGCTCTCCACACGCGTTCGCTATCGGGATCCGCACCGGTTCTATGTCGTGCTGGAACACGGTCGCGAGTGACTGAAGCGGTTGGTGAGGCGTTCAGGCTTCACGCGCTGGAG
>CAZUXX010000654.1:1722-2589 GCA_964624215.1 uncultured Planctomycetaceae bacterium | reverse complement strand
CCTCCTTCGGGGGGCGATCCATCAGTTGATTCGTCGCTTCCAGCGGCGACTGCCCCTCGAACAGCACCCCGTGCACCGCCGCCGTGATCGGCATGTCGATGCCGTGACGCTCCGCCAGGTCATGCACACTCCGCGTCGTGTTGACCCCCTCGGCCACCCCCTCCATTGCACTCAGAATCGACTCGAGAGTTTCCCCCGCGCCCAGCCGCTCTCCCACGTGCCGGTTTCGGCCATGAGTGCTGATACACGTCGTGATCAGGTCCCCGATCCCCGCCAGACCACTGAAGGTCGAAGGCTCGGCCCCCATCGCCGCACCGAAACGGCTCATCTCGACAATGCCGCGTGTCATCAGTGCCGACTTCGCGTTGTCGCCGAAGCCCAGCCCGTCACAGATCCCGGCTGCAATCGCAATCACGTTCTTCAGCGCCGCCGCCAGCTCGACCCCGATCAGATCCTGGTTCGTATACACGCGAAAGCGGTCGGTCGCGAACATCTGCTGTACCCGCCGCGCCAGCGCCACATCCCCGCTGGCCGCGACCACACTCGCCGGCAGCCGGCGGGCAATCTCCTCGGCATGACTCGGACCGCTCAGGGCGACCACCGCTCGGCTGCCGAGAACTTCCTCGATGATCTGGCTCGGTCGCAGGAACGTTTCGTTCTCAATCCCCTTCACCACACTGATGACCGGCCGGTTTCGCGTCAGGGCCGGAGCAATCGATTCCAGCGTCGACCGCAGAAACCGCGTCGGAATCGCCGCGACCAGCATCTCGGCACCGTCGATTGCCTCCTCGATATCCGAGGTGATCGTCACCCCCTCCGTGAATTTCGCGCCCGCCAGGTTGAGCGTTTCCGGGCCGATGTTCACGA
>CAZUXX010000654.1:0-1712 GCA_964624215.1 uncultured Planctomycetaceae bacterium | reverse complement strand
CAGAACGCCGGGAAGCAGACGTTCATTCTGACGCGATTCACTCAGTCGCTGGGCCGTCTCCCCGCTCCGCGACCAGATACACACCGACTGCCCCTCGTGCTCCGACAGCAGAATCGCGCAGGCGGTCGACATCGCGCCACTACCGAGGATGGTCGTCTTGTTGGCCATCGACATCCCGTTCTTTCCAAAGCCGGCCGTCGAACTCGTCTCCAACGGGACAAGGGACGACACCAAATACAGAATCCCGGACTTTCACCAGCCCGCATATTCGTCACAAACCGCAATCGTCACGCCGCTTCCGCCCTTCCTCGCCGACTGAGGGTTGTTTCCTGACGCTCCGGTACTAGCGTTGTTCCGATGAATCAATCACGGCTCGTTCGGCCGTTTCTGCGCCTGCGACCTGCGCCGCGGCTCCCCCGTTGTGAGGTACTCTAATGAACACACTCTCCGATCCACAGACCACCTTCGTTGATCGGCGGCAATCGGGGGGATCCGGCAATCCGGGTGTCGAACGGCGACAGTTCGCTCCCTCCTACGACTCCAAGCGACCCGAAGTCAACGAACTGGCCCGGGCCATCGATCAGTACAAGCTCATGCACCGCCGCCGGTTCATCACGTTCGAGGAACTCTACGACGTGATCACCTCCCTCGGCTACCATCGCTGAGCCGTCCCCCCCAGGAACGTCGCCCTTCCACCGGGATCGAGCGATCACCCGTCGCAACGATCGTGTCGCCGGTCACGCTCCCACTGGTAACAACACGTCCGCTTCACGTCGTCGATTCCTGGACGGGCTCGGTGGCAATCAGAGCCGCCACGAACCCCACCGGATCGTCCTTCTCTTTGAGGACGTTCCGTAAAGTCTCGCTACGCCCGGCCTTCTGGCAAAGCTCGACGAACGAGAACGTCATGTCCTCACTCAGGTTCGTCAGCCACTGCGCCGACACGTCCACGGCCTCATCCAGCTGACCGACCCGCACCAGCAAGTCCACCAGCACGTAGGCCAAAAGCGGCTTGTCCGATTCGTCCGGTTCCGCTTCCAGCTTCTCACGGAAGTAGTCCAGCGCCTCCTGCCGGTCGATATCAAGGATCGCTCGGAAAAACTGGATGTGCGCCGGATAAAAGTCCTCGAACGGAGGATCACCGCCGTACTGCAATTGCGGATCCAGCCGGCTGCCGTACTCCGCCAGTTGCAGCGCCAGCTCCAGTTCCTCACCCGATTCAATCGAACGTGCAAAACGCACCACCGCGTTCAGGTGAGAAACATCGATGTGGTAGTTCCCCCCCTCAAACAGCCAGTCCCGCGGCGCAATCAGCGACCGCAGCGACTCTCCGGGAGGCAGCATCGCCAGCTTCTGCTGGACCTCCCGCTCGACATTGCTGCGTAAATCGTTGTACAGCTCGCGCACCATCAGTCGGGCACACGCCTGACGTTCTTCCTGTGGCAGATTCCCGAACGACTGATCCAGCGCCGTGATCGTGCTGCAGGTCCCGTGCAGCTTCAGCATCATCTGGATCCCTCGCACCGGATGCACCCCCTCATACAGCGCAATCCGGATCAACTGCTCCGTCTCGTCGTCCGAAAGATCAGGAATCGGTCGCGATTCCAGGGCCTCCCGCAACGCCCCCGGCTCGCGAATCACTTGCAGGTACATCCACGCATTCGCCAGATCCCCCTGCTCGATGAACCGCTGCGCCACGTCACGGGCCGCCT
>CAZUXX010000653.1:0-2590 GCA_964624215.1 uncultured Planctomycetaceae bacterium | reverse complement strand
GAATGACGTATTCCCGACACGGCGTGCGTGTGCCTTCCGCCGGGCAATGGCCACCATCCCCGCAGTGAAGTCGGCCCCCACGATCGGCACGCGCGACGAGTGCCGCTTCGCAAACGCAAACGCCAAATCACCCGTGCCGCTGCACACGTCCAGAAGAGGAGACTCATCACGCAGAGGGATCCGCCGGGTCGTCCGCCATCGCCAGTAAACATCGACCCCCAGCGACAGCACGTGATTGAGCAGGTCGTACCGCCCCGCGATCTCACCGAACATCCGCTGCACACGCTGCGGCGATTTGTCGACAGTCGAAGGCGGGCTGTTCGAAGTGGCCACGCGGTAACAATCCGGCTCAGTCAGAAATGTCAGCGGGGCAATCCCCGACAGAAGTTCACAACATCAGGCAACGGGTGATCCGCTTCTGGACTCATCTTGAATGATCGCGGCAGGATCACCCGGCACAGGCCCTCGCCTCGAATCCGGCGCACAGTCCTGCCGGGCATGGCGTTTCCAGTCGCACGGCGATCACCCGCCGCGGGGCCGGCCAGGCGGAGGCTCACCCCTTCCTGCGCTTGCTCCAGATGTAGGCGAACAATCCGATCCCGCCAATCACCGAGATCGCCAGCGACCACCGCAGAATCGGGTACTGGATCGCCAGGAAGTTCGCCCGGTTCGACAACACGGTCGCCAGCTGGAACAGCACCGGAATCAGAATCACGATGCCCCACACCACCAGCAGCGGGACATTCAACCCCGCTGCCTCCGCCTCTTTCGTCGAGATCTTGCCGCCCAGCGCCTTCGTGGCACCTTTCGACGACTTGCCTGCCGTCGAAGCCTGCACCGCATCGCTGAGCTTCGCCTCGTCCCGCATCCCCGGAGCGTAGTACTGGGCGATCGCCTGATTGATCGCCCGGGGCGTCGCAATCACCGGACGCACCGGAACGCCGAACCGCAACCGCAACTCGTCCTCGATCTCGTGATCAAGTTCATCCACACAGGCGATCAACACGCGATCGTCGTCAATAAACAGCGGGATCAGCGAATGCTTCTTGACCAGCGAACGCGGCACGCGGTCGAGCGCATCATCCTCGGGAACCATGTCCGCCAGATCGACAAACGAGAACCCGAGCTGGCGTGCCAGTGCCCGTGCGGCCGTCTCCGCATCCACGAGCTTCATCTGCACCACGGCATCCCGTTCCGACAGACCCCGCCGCTCGGCAAAATGCTCGACCTCGCCCTTCTGATCCCGCGAGATGTTGCCGTTCTCGACCAGCACGTCGAGCAGTGGCATCCTCCCGAAGGCATCACGCTCCGGCTCGAACTCCCGCCCCAGACTCTCGTCGTAATCCCGCTTTCGTTCCGGGTCCGTCAGGCACAGCATGGCCTTCGCCAGCTCGTTCAGGAGCTCCTGCGACTGCACGGAGTACTGGCCGGTCGCATACTTCCGGACGTGCGCGTTGAGCTTCTTGTAGTTCGTGCGGATCTTCTCGGTATCGTCCTCGAAGCGCCGACATCGCAACAGCTCGTAATGGTCCGGAGGTCGGGGACCCTCGGGGATCCCCAGCCACGTTTTGTAGACGTCCATCAGGGTGCCGTTCTCTATTCGACGGTGTAGGAGGCCGCCAGGGTCTCAAACGCATCCACACCCGACTCTTCCAGACCGGAATCGCGAACAATCTCTGTCTGGGCGACCTGGTTGCTCGTCAGCTCTTTCGCCTGCACGCTGATCCGCCCGTTCTTGTCGTACGAATACGTCACTTCCACCGGCGACCCGGCCGGAAGATTCGGCGGCAGATTGTAAATCCGGAAATCCCCAATCGTCGTGCAGGCATCAGGATCAACGGCATCCCCCTCCAGAACACAAATGTGAATCCGCTGCTGGTTCGGACTGTTCGTCACAAACCGCTGGGTGATGCTGTACGGAATCGCCGTGTTCTTCGGAATCATGATGTGGTTCAGCTTGCGCTCCCGGTTGTTCGGATCAGTAATCCGAACCCCCAGCGAATGCGAGTTGACATCCACCGTGTTCACCGACCGCAACCGCTGGTTCACAGCCTGACCGATCTTCGTGCTGCCTCCCGTCTCCTTCGCTTCGAGGATCGCCGCATGAATCGCCGCGCCCTGCGCAACCGCCTCTTCGGCACTGATCGATCCCGACGGCTCCTTCCCCGTCACCTCGCGGAGCATCGTCTTCACGACCGGCATGTGCGTCGATCCACCCACGAGCACCACCTCGTCGAGCTCACCACGACCAACACCCGCCTGCTGCATCACCAGCTCGGTCGTATCCCGGGTCCGCTGCATCAGATCCCCGGTCAGACGCTCGAAGTCCCCGCGTGTCAACGCCACCGTCAGGCTCTTGCCCTGGTAATACACGTTGATCGGAACCTGCGCCCGCTCCGAAAGATCCCGCTTTGCCGTCTCACAGTCCTGCGTGAGCTGCATCATGCTCTCGGGATCTTCTCGCGGATCCAGATTGTGCTTCTTCTGGAACTGCTCGGCCACCTGGTCCACGATGCGACGGCTCCAGTCGAGCCCACCCAGCATCACGTCCCCGTCCGTTGCCAGCACCTTGAACGAGGTCGGCGTGTAC
>CAZUXX010000652.1:1293-2592 GCA_964624215.1 uncultured Planctomycetaceae bacterium | reverse complement strand
GACGGGTTCCGCTTCGATCTGGCCAGTGCACTCGCCCGAGAACTCCACGACGTCGACAAGCTGGGAGCCTTCTTCGACATCATCCACCAGGATCCCGTCCTCTCGCAGGTCAAACTGATCGCCGAACCCTGGGACCTCGGCGCCGGCGGGTACCAGGTCGGCAACTTCCCGGTCGGATGGACCGAATGGAACGGCAAGTATCGCGATTGCGTCCGCAGCTTCTGGGCCGGCGACGGATCCGCCGTGTCCGAGTTCGCAACGCGGCTGTGTGGCTCAAGTGACCTCTACGAACACAACGGCCGCAGGCCTTACGCCAGCATCAACTTCGTCACCGCACACGACGGATTCACCCTGCACGACCTGGTCTCCTACAACGAAAAGCACAACCACGCCAACGGCGAAGACAATCGCGACGGAGAATCGCACAACCGCAGCTGGAACTGCGGTGTCGAAGGCCCCACCGACGACCCCGAAATCCTCGCCCTCCGCCGCCGCCAGATGCGAAACTTCTTCGCCACGCTGATGTTCTCGCAGGGCGTCCCCATGATTCACCACGGGGACGAAATCTGTCACACCAAACACGGCAACAACAACACCTACTGCCAGGACAACGAACTCAGCTGGCTCAACTGGGACCTCACCGAAGACCAGCGAAACTTCTTTGAATTCTGCTGCAAGACGGTCGCCCTCTGGCGCAGCCAGCCCGTGTTCCAGCGGCGGCACTTCTTCCAGGGCAGGGCACTCCGCGGCAAGTCCCAGAAAGACATCCACTGGCTCACCGCCGAAGGCGTCGAGATGAGCGACGCCGACTGGCATTCAGGCGCCCGCTGCCTGGGCATCCTCCTCGAAGGCCGCATGACCGACGAAGTCGACGAAGTCGGTCAGGAAATCATCGGCGACACCATGCTGATGCTCATGAACGCCGGCAATACTCCCGTCCCCTTCCGGATCCCCGCACGCGGAAACCGCAGGGCCCAGTGGAAGCTCGAACTCGACACCGCCTCGACCGATAACGATCGCAAATTACGCATCCGTTCGGGCGAAACCTTCCGCCTCGAATCACATTCGATGGCAGTCTTCAGCCTCGCATCAAAGTCCTGGCCCTTCTTCCCGTCTCGGGCAGACGTCTCCGGTGACGAAACCACCGGACCGCACTTCGAACCCGAAAGCGGCGATCGTCTCCCCCCTCCCCAGGAGCAGTCCCCCCAGCCCGAACCCGAGCCCGAACCAGAGCCCGAGCCCGAACCGGCTCACTCGGAGTGATCGAACTCCCCGCTCCCAGCTCCCCGAATCCCCACC
>CAZUXX010000652.1:0-1283 GCA_964624215.1 uncultured Planctomycetaceae bacterium | reverse complement strand
CCCACCGTTGTGCGGCACAGGGAACAAATCCCAACTTCGATTGACCAGACCAGTGACCACGTCGCGGACCATCATCCCCGTCAACCGCCCCCTGGCGGGCACCGTCCGGCCACCCGGTTCCAAAAGCCTCACCAACCGCGCACTGATCATCGCGGCTCTCGCCCGCGGGCCAAGCCGACTGAGCGGAGTTCTCGACAGCGACGACACCCGCGT
Organism: uncultured Planctomycetaceae bacterium; assembly: GCA_964624215.1. Taxonomy (GTDB): domain Bacteria; phylum Planctomycetota; class Planctomycetia; order Planctomycetales; family Planctomycetaceae; genus CAZUXX01. The sequence goes on along the minus strand of CAZUXX010000652.1, from coordinate 1,070 downwards.
CATGATCGAGAGCCTCCGCCGCCTCGGACTCACCATCGAGCAGGATCTCTCTGCCGCAACCGTCTCCATCGACGGACGCATCCCCCCCCCGGCAGGCGATGTCGAACTGTGGCTTGAGAACAGTGGCACCAGCATCCGCTTCCTCACCGCCGCCTGTGCGGTCGATCGCCATCACCTGCGGGTCCGGCTCGATGGCAACGCCCGCATGCGCGAACGACCCATTCAGCCACTCGTCGACGCACTCAATCGCTGGGGGGCAAACGTCTCCACCGAACTCGGCACCGGCTGCCCTCCGGTGATTGTCCAGAGCACCGACGGACTCCCCGGCGGAACCGTGACCGTCGCGGGAGACCTGTCCAGCCAGTTCCTCAGCGCCCTCCTGATGGCAGCCCCCTGCGCCCGGGAAGACGTCACTCTCGACGTCACAGGACCACTCGTATCTCGCCCCTATGTCGATATGACACTCGCCGTCATGCGGGATTTTGCTGCCGAGATCACCGAGCCCGAGCCGAACAGCTTTCATGTCCGCCCGACCGGCTACCAGGGCCGCGACTATGCCATCGAGCCCGACGCCTCCGCCGCGAGCTACTTCTTCGCGGCCGCAGCCCTCACCGGCGGACAGATCACCGTTCAGGGACTCTCCCGCCACTCTTTGCAGGGAGACATCCGGTTTGTCGACGTACTCGGGCAAATGGGCTGCCGCGTCTCGTACAACGACGACTCCGTCACCGTCGAGGGCCCCGATCAGCTGAACGGCATCGATGTCGACATGAACGACATCTCCGACACCGCCCAGACACTCGCCGCCATCGCTCCGTTCGCCTCCGGCACCACTCGCATCCGCAATGTCGCCCACATGCGGCTCAAGGAAACCGACCGCGTAACCGCCGTCGTCAACGAACTTCGCAAGTTGGGAATCACGGTCGACGAACACGAAGACGGCATGACCATTCACCCCGGCCCCATGCAGCCCGCATCGATCGACACCTACGACGATCACCGCATGGCCATGAGCTTCGCCATCACAGGCTTGCGGCAGCCAGGCGTCACAATCCTCGACCCGGGTTGTA